>URKO01000286.1 GCA_900548415.1 uncultured Porphyromonas sp. | reverse complement strand
GACATCCTGGACATCAAACCTATATACATCGAGGGCTTGACTTTCTCCTATGTAGAGACTGTCAAGGAGGTGCTAGACCTTGCGCTCAATGACTAGCCTTTTCTCACTCTTCACCCTAAAGCTTTAGAGTCTATGAATACAGAGCAGCAGTATCATAAGGTAGTCGCGGAGTGCAGGACGCTTTTTGCCCAAAAGCTACACGACTATGGAGCCTCTTGGCGCATACTACGCCCCTCCTCACTCACTGATCAGATCATGATCAAAGCACTACGCATACGCTCCCTAGAGACCAAAGCGGAGCAACGCGTCGATGAGGATGTGGACAATGAGTATATCGGCATCGTCAACTATGGCATCATCGGTCTCATACAGCTAGATCGCACTCCGAGTGACAAGCCCGACTTATCACCCGAAGAGGCGCTCGAGCTATACGACCAGCTCATCGAAGAGACTTACCAGCTGATGGCCGACAAGAATCATGACTACGACGAGGCGTGGCGCAAGATGCGCATTAGCTCAATAACGGACATCATACTGACGAAGATCTTCCGCACTAAGGAGATCGAAGACCTCGCCGGCAAGACCCTCGTGAGCGAAGGCATAGCAGCTAACTACCAGGATATGATAAACTATGCTATCTTTGCACTGATCAAGTTACGCTGTGACAAGGTCTAGCTTACTCCATATTTATAGATAAACTTATGAGCCGTCAACGAGTCCAATACATCCTATCCGAACTTTCCCGCATCATACTAGTGGCTCTGCTACTCTTCTCGGGATTTGTCAAGGGAGTAGACCCTATGGGAGGTGCTATCAAGATAGAGGAGTACCTCAGAGTGATGGGGCTGGGAAGCTGGAGCGCTATGGCTCCTGCTCTTTCGGTCGCACTTTGCTCCTTTGAGTTTCTCCTCGGTGGTCTTCTCTTAATGGGACTGTGGAGAAGGATCACAGCATGGGCTACCACTATCTTTATGGGTGTGATGACGCTCTTGACACTCTATCTAGCTCTCTTTAACCCTATCAGCGACTGCGGATGCTTTGGAGATGCGCTCAAGCTCACCAACTGGCAGACCTTTGGTAAGAACGTCTTCTTCATGGCGATCACGATCGTTTACCTCCTGACCTATCGCAGGGCTAGTCGTCCTGTGCGAGGCACAACAGCATTTGTGGCAGAGGCCTTACTCCTCTTAGGTTGGGGCATTTTCGTAGGAGGAAACTTAAGGCATCTACCGCTCATAGACTTTCGCCCCTACAAGATTGGAGCTTCGCTACGAGAACTAACAATGATCCCTGAGGACGCTCCTCAAGAAGAGATCGAGTACCTCTTTATCTATGAGAAGAATGGACTGCGGGAGACATTTAATATGGAGGACCTCCCCGACTCTACATGGACTTACATTGACCGCCAAGAGCGAGTCGTCAAGGAGGGCTACAAGCCTCCCGTCATGGACTTTGCGATCTATGCCGGCGGAAGCTCTCAGCAAGCGACAGAGCGTGAGGTAACCCAGACGATGCTACTCAATGAGAGTCCGCAGATATGGGTTATAACGCCAAACTGGGAGACAACGCCCATACAGATCGGGCGCAAGCTCAACGCACTCTATGACTGGGCCGAGTCTGTCGGCATCGCTATGTACGGTATCTCTGGCAGTACAGCCGAAGAGCGCGGACGATGGCGCAATAAGACGGCAGCTGCCTACCCGCTCTACTTCTGCGATGCTACAACCATCAAGACCATGGCACGGGCTCAGCCCTCTGTCATGCTTATCTCTGACGGAGTCATCCTAGACAAAAAGGCGGCTCGAGACTTACCTGACGAGTATACAGACAAGGATTACGAAAAGCTCTCCTCCATGCTACGACAAGCACCTCACGCAGGTCTGCACCTAGAGCGTTGGGGGCTCCTCGCTGCGTGGCTCGTCTTTTGCCTTGTCATGCTCATCCCAACCATCCAGTGGGAGGATAAGGCTAAATACTCCGAGTATCAAATCAAGAAGAAATAATCAATACACATATAT
>URKO01000285.1 GCA_900548415.1 uncultured Porphyromonas sp. | reverse complement strand
CATTGCTCATAGCCCTTAGATTAGGATTGGAGGGGTCGTGCTTGATAGCGTAAGTCATCAAGTGGTCTCTCTTAGGGTCGCTGTAATAGGCGTTAAGAGCAGAGAAGTATCGATAGACGTTGTCTGGATATAGGTAGTCTAGCGTGGGGAGCTTGTGAGCCACACCATATCCTAGGCGCACAGCCGTGGCAAAGCCCGAAGGTGCTGTATAGGTCCACGAGAGCTTGATGCGTGGGTCGAGGAGTATCTCGTGCGCTAGACGATAGTTGTGCGGTAGATTGAGCATCTGCGTGGCACGTAGTCCCACGTTGCCATCTATGCGGTGACTACCTAATGAGACGAAGAGCCGATCCTCTAGGAAGGCTGCTATACTCGAGAGTGCTGGGATAGCATAGTTAGGGCGAACCCATATAAAGGTATTGTCACCAGGATATGGAGGGCGTGAAGGGTCTATGACGGCACCTCGCCCCCAGTTCTTAGCAATGGAGTAGTCGACACCATATAGTAGTGTCTGCTGCAGAGGAGCCAGCCAGGCCATAGGACTCTCACCCGATAGTGTGGTCTGAAGTGCTAAGGGCTGATTGTCCATCTTGTAGTAAGCATAGTAAGAGGTGGGGAGGAACTCGCCCTCTTGTAGTCCCATCTCCCTACTGATAGGCATGACAGCAGGACCTCGCCCAGATAGATAGAGATACTTACGACTGAGGAGGTCGTAGGTATAGTCCACCGTTGATCTCCACGACAGAGTCCTGAGCCACGATAGCTGAGGCGACCAGCGAGCATTAGCCACCAGTGTCGTGCGGTAGTACTCTGTATTGTATCGCTCATCTTGCTGCTCTACCGTGCGGCTATTTTGTATAGAGGCTGTCTGGTGTAGCGTGGCGGTCACGTCTAGCACACCTCCAGTATCACCTAGGTCTCTATGATAGGCGTAGGAGAGCTGCGCTGTAGCTCTTGTATAGCGCTCTAGACGCTCTCTAGGATCACTTCGGTAGTCTACCACATCGCCACCAATGTGTAGACTGTTGTAACCCGTAGAGCCGAGAGCTATACCCTTGCCTATATAAGCGAGCTTGAAGAGCGGGTCTACCTTAGCACGCCCCTCCCAGGGCGTCACACCACGCTTAGGGTGTAGCTTGATCGCTCCACTACTTAGATTACCCTCAGAGGCGGAGCTAATACCCTGCTCTACCTCGACACGGTCGTAGTGATTGGTCGAGAGCGTACGCAGATCTATCCCCGAGTTGAGCGAGCTACGCCTCGTGACTACCCGATCTGGCAGATAGGTCGAGAAGCGACTCATACCAGTCAGCCCCTGCATCTGCACACGAGAGGCATCATTAGTAATAGGAGCACCGTCTATCATGATTGAGGTGCCGAGGGAGCTATTGTCGTCCTGTCCTACCTGACGATTGGTCACCCCCTTGAAGTCTCCTATGCCAGGCGTCGTAGTCACAGCACCTGGGAGCAGGAGCAAGATGTCTTTTATCGAGACTGGCTGTATGTTTTGCATAGCCTCCTGACCGATGACCACCTCGCTCTTGTCCTTGCGGTAGGCGCCCAGCACCTCCACCTCAGGTAGCTCAATGCTCAGCCTACGTAGGGAGATGTCAACCTGCTCTAGCCCCTGGACCGAGAGCGTGCGACTATATGGGGCGAAGCCGACACAGCGCACTACCAGCGTGTAGGTACCCCCCTGTCGGAGAGGCAGGGTAAAGCGGCCATCAGCATCACAGACTACACCCTGATTGGTCTCGCTAATCCCTACTGTAGCCCACCCGATAGGAGCGTGGTCCTTAGCATTGCGTACACGACCTGTGATGCCGATTGATGGCGGAGGAGTCGTGTACGACATGGCAAAGCTAAGCTCAGGTAGGAGCAAGAGCCAAAGCGTGATAAGAGTCAGTAGTGTATGTCTGTGTAGCATAGCCATAGTGAGACTGTTGCAAAAGTCAACAGTCTCACAATCTTGCTTGCAAGATTGTCCTGACTTTGCAGAAAGGATGAAGCGCAAGGCGCTGAGGGTGAGGTCTGA
>URKO01000284.1 GCA_900548415.1 uncultured Porphyromonas sp. | reverse complement strand
ACAAAAGAACCCCAAAGCCATTACTGTAGGAACTTCTTCATCTGGAGCGAATGGGAACGTACATTTATACGAATTCCCAGGAGGAGTCATGACTTTCTTGACAGGCTTAGGGGTCTTGGACTCAAACTACTTTCCAATGAATGGGAGAGGTGTCAAGATCGACGTTCCAGTTCTTTTTGAGACAGATACTATTCTGACCAATGTAGACCCATATCTATCAAAAGCTATTGAGCAGACTCTTTGTGCAGTGCTATAATGCGCTGATTGGAGCTACCTCTGAAGGGGAGCTGGGGGTCGTAGAGACTCTGCACGAAACGTCCGTCAACGAGTACATCTATATAGTCTAGTAGCGGGGCGCGTGTGGGGTCTTGCTCTATCTGCTCGAGCGTGTAGCCCGTGTAGCACCAGATCTCTTGCCCCGTGTCGCTCTTGAGACGCTGGAGCAGCGTGAGCAGCTCCTCAGGGCAGAACATCGGATCCCCTCCACTCAGCGTGATGCCGTCGAGGAGGGGATTGCCGTTGATGTCGTCGATGATCTGCTGCAGGTATGCCTCCGTAAGGGGCGTCCCTACGAGCGGATTGTGACTCTCAGGGTTGTGACACCCCAGGCAGTGATGGGAGCAGCCCGCTAAGTAGATCGAGCAGCGTATCCCATCACCGTCGAGGATGGTCTCGGGTATGACCTTGAGGACGTTCATCCGAGAGAAATCTGACTAGTGATGCTTGACGCGATCAGCCTCCTCGGCACGCTTGGCAGAGTTCCACGAGGCGAGGTCGCCCGTCAGGTAACCTGTGATGCGACGCATACGTAGTATATCCTCGCCACCACATATCGGGCACTTAGCATAGATGACCCCCTTGTAGTGACACTCGCGACAAGTATCTATCGGGTGATTGATCGAGCCGTAGCCAATGTGGTTGTCTTGCATCAGCTTGACAATCTTGGCAATTGCCTTGACATTCTTCTTAGCCTCGCCATCGAGCTCTATATAGGTGATGTGTCCTCCCAGTGTGAGTGCGTGGAAGGGCGCCTCCAGACGTATCTTATCCGCGATGCGTATCTCCTCCTTGACATCGATGTGGAAGGAGTTGACATAGTATGCTCTATCGTTAACCCCCTCGATGGTCCCGTAGCGCTTACGGTCGAGGCGTGTGAAGCGGCCTGAGAGCCCCTCCGCTGGAGTGGCTAGTACGGAGTAGTTGAGGTGATAGCGCTCCTTGAACTCCTGTGCTACCTCACCAATGATCTCGACACAGTGGTAGAGCGTGTGCCAAGCATCCTCGTTGGTGCCGTGTCCCTCACCGTAGATGGCGCACATAGCGTTGTGCCCACCGATGAAGCCGATGCCGAGCGTGCCGCTGTCTATCACGTGACCCACGGGATCGTTGGGACGCAGAGCTCCCCCACCCTTCCAGACATCATTGCCCATCATAAAGGGGAACTGACGTGCCAAGGCTGTCGCCTGAAACTCGTAGCGCGTGTGTAGCTGTTCGCCCACGAGCTGAGCCATCTCACGTATCGATGTATAGAGCTTATTGATCGCTATGCTACGCATCTTGCCTATATCCTCCTTCGTACCCATCTGCTCCTTAGCATAGCGCATCGCCTCGATCGCTAGGCGTGGCAGATTGATCGTCGTAAAGGAGAGATTGCCACGACCGATTGAGGTGCGTGGACCATTGATATTCTCGAAGACACGCGTACGGCATCCCATCGTCGCAATCTCATGGCGGTAGCGCAGCGGGTCATTGGCATCCCACTCATCACTATGATTGAAGGGCGTATCAAGGAAAACAAAGTTGGGAAAAAGCGCCTTTGCCGTCGTCTCGCAAGCTTTCAGGAAGAGGTCAAAGTTTGGCGTCTCAAACTCTATCTCTCCAGCCACGGCACTGTCAAAGTCTTTCATCGCACGGTCAAAGTCCGCCTCGGAGTAGTTGACCCCATCCTTGACTTTAAAGATCTGTATCGGGAAGACTGGCACTTCTCCACCTACGCCGAGACCTTCAGTCGTTGCTTTCATCAGCTCCTCGATCACCATACGTCCCTCGGCCGAG
>URKO01000283.1 GCA_900548415.1 uncultured Porphyromonas sp. | reverse complement strand
CCAAAGCAGAGGGGAGACCCTCTTATCTTTCTCCCGGGTCTTCTTGTTGTCAAAGCAGTCAACATCATTATAGAACGCCTTGTAGTAACGCTCGATCTCCTCTCTCTGTGGAGCTCCCTGCTGAGCCAGCTGATCAAGGAGATCCTCCAGAGCTCCTTGCGCCCAGCTCATTTCACCCAGGCTGACCGTTTCATCAAGGCGAAAGATGTAGACCTCGCCAGGCTCTGCCATACGTCCCTCACGGTTGCACCGCCCAGCGGCCTGCATGACCGAGTCTAGACCCGCCATCGCTCGGTAGACCACGGGGAAGTCTAGGTCTACGCCAGCCTCGACCAGCTGCGTGCTGACGACACGCACTGGCTCGCCAGCCTTCAGGCGACGGCGTATCTCCTCTATGCGCTCCTGAATGTGTGCCGAGCACATCCTTCGTGAGAGATGTATCAGCCCCTCGCCCGACTTGTCTTGAGCTTGCAGAGCCGCATAGAGACGAGCCGCGTCGTTGCGACTATTCACAATACAGAGGAAGCTCTTGTGCTCGGTCAACCGCCCGGCTAGCTCCTCCGTAGAGAGCTGAAGTAGGTCCCAATGGTAGCGAACCTTGTCAAAGGGGGCGAAAAGCTTGGCATCATAAGGTACAACCTCCTGAATGGGCTCCTCAAGGAAGAAGAACTCATGGCCGATCCGCTTGCTGTCTGATAGGATATCTTTGTCAAAGACTGGTAGCGTGGCAGTGCAGAAGAGAGGCTCTACACGAAAGGCGTAGTGCAAGCTCTCCACCATACGCAGGATCGGGTTGAGCAGCCGAGGGGGAAACATCTGCACCTCGTCAAAGACAACGACCGAGTTGCAAATGTTGTGTAGCTTGCGACAGCGACTCACGCGATGAGCGTAGAGCGACTCGAAGAACTGTACGTTGGTCGTCACGACGAGTGGCACGTCCCAGTTTTCCGTCATAAGCTTGGTGTACTCCATAGCTTCGTCAAGTCGCTCCTTGGCATCTACATCTGAGTGATGCTCCAGCACTTGATCCGCCCCAAAGATGTCCCTAAAGGTTTGCGCTGTCTGGGTGATGATCGAGGTGTAGGGGATGACGTAGATGATGCGCTCACATCCCTGCGCTATGGCGTGCTCTAGAGCCCACATCATCGAGGAGACCGTCTTGCCAGCACCTGTGGGGAGCGTGAGCGAGTAGATCTTTCGCTTAGCCGTGCGCCCATGCTTGCGACATTGGTCGAGGAAAGCTGCTCGCGCCTCATTGATCCGCCCCTCACGGTTGAAGTGCGACACATACTCCTCTAGCTGAGTGCGCATCTGCTTTAGCGAAGCCTTGGCACTCTGACGAACAAGGCTCTTGTCGGGAGACATAAATCGCTCCGTGTCGAGGCAGTCTGCGTCTACTAGGCAGGAGAAAAGCATCCGAACCAGTAGCTGGTAGTTCTTTTTGTCTAGCTCATCCCACACCGTAGTAACCTTGTCCAGAGAAGCTTTATGAAGCAGTTCTTCAAGTTGGCTCGCCTCAGGTTGGAGTCCCTTGACTAGGTTTGCCACTGCTCTCTTGGTGTCACTCGAGTCAACAACTTGACCTTTCCACTCAGAAGCATTGTAGAGTCCTCGGTGGTGCGCCCCGATGCAGAGCGAGAGGATCTTAAGAAGCTGCTGATTACCGCCCACTTGCTTTAAGTTGTAGGCGTAGCGTGCTCCTGCGGGGCTGTGCGGGGTGCGCCACCCATTGAGCGTCGGGTCTAAACCGGACTGCTGACGTATGTAGCGCTGGAAGCCCTCCTGGTACTTGCCCAAGTCGTGCAGGAGTCCCAGCAGGTAACCGATCTCGCCAAGCTCTGAGTCATCGGTGATACGCTCAGCGTAGCTCTGCGCCAGCTCCGCCACGCCGTGTAGATGATCTAGTAGAGGCTGCGTCTCGTAGGAGCCATCCTTTAAAGCCCTTACGTGGGCTATCTGCTCTGTGTTACTCATAGTGTGGTTATTCTTTACTCGAGACTGTTGCATAAAGGCGAATCGCTGTGTTGCTTTCGGGATTCGGCTTCGGTCACATACGGAGGTATGCTCCCTT
>URKO01000282.1 GCA_900548415.1 uncultured Porphyromonas sp. | reverse complement strand
TATGCCCCCTGAGACCGTTGACTTTTGCAACAGTCTCCCCTATCACCAGCGAATCGGCTCGTAGCCGTATCGCTGTAGGTAAGCATTGGCCTTGGAAAAGTGCCGGCAGCCGAAGAAGCCCCGGTGAGCCGACAGCGGACTAGGATGTGGTGCCTCGAGGATGAGGTGCTTCTGGCGGTCTATCAGTGCCCGCTTACAGCGCGCATAGTTGCCCCAAAGCATGAAGACAAGATGCTCCCTCTGTCTACTCAGGAGCGAGATAACCTGATCGGTGAAGGTCTCCCACCCGCGTCCCTGATGGGAGCCTGCTTCGTGTGCTACGACCGTGAGCGTAGCGTTCAGCAAGAGGACACCCTGACTGCACCAGGGCGTCAGATGCCCACCGACGATCTGCGAGGGATGCCCTAGATCGGAGGAGATCTCAGTCAGTATGTTGCGCAGGCTGGGTGGCACCTCGACACCCTCTGGCACAGAAAAGGCTAGTCCCTCGGCTTGCCCCACCCCGTGGTAAGGATCTTGCCCGAGAATGACGACCCGCACATCTTCAAAGGGACAAAGGTCAAAAGCCCGAAAGATCTGTCCTCCAGGTGGGTAGATCCTCTTCGTCTGGTACTCCGAGCGCACAAAAGAGGTTAAGGTCTCAAAGTAAAACTTCTCAAACTCCTCCTCCAGCACCCGATGCCAGCTAGGCTCTATGCGGACATTCATACGATACGGCTCAATAGTTTTATCAAAAAGCTAAGCGAGCCTCCTCTGAGCAACGATACTAATGTCGCTACTAGAGAAGACTCGCATATAATGATCGGTAAGCTACGACTACTTGCCCCAGCGCTTGATGACAGCCTCCTGAAGCATCTCTCTAAACTTAGGATGTGCGATGCCTATGAGAGCCTCAGCACGCTCACGAGCCGTCTTGCCACGCAGACGCGCTACGCCATACTCTGTGACGACATAGTCCACGTCGTTGCGACCCGTCGTGATGGCTGCGCCCTCGGCTAGGATCGGCACGATACGGCTGATCTCGCCGCCCTTGGCAGTAGAGGCGAAGGCAAGGATACTACGCCCGCCCTTAGAGCGCCTAGCACCACGCATGAAGTCCACCTGACCACCAGAGCCACTCAGCATGCTGTAGCCGATGCTCTCAGCATTAACCTGACCGAGCAGATCGATCTCTAGGCAAGAATTGATCGAGACCATGTTGTCGATGCTAGCCACGACAAAGGGATCATTCGTATAGCTCACAGGATACATCTCAACCTCCTCATTGTGGTCAAAGAAGTCGTACAGCTCCTTCGTACCCATCGCAAAGGCCGTGACCACCTTGTTAGGATTGCGCGTCTTACGCTTGCCCGTGATGACACCCTCACGCATCAGCTTCATAACACCATCGGTGATCATCTCCGAGTGGATACCTAGATCCTTGCGATCCTTAAGATTGCTCAGGACAGCATCGGGGATAGCACCAATGCCTAGCTGTAGCGTGTCGCCATCCTTGATCATGGATGCACAGATCTCACCGATCTTGCGCTCTATCTCACCAGGCACAGCGGGGGGCACCTCAGGTACAGCCGTGCTCACCTCGATGATATGATTCAGCTTCGTCACATGGATCAGGTTGTCGCCACCGATGAAGGGGAGCTGATCATTGACCTCTGCGATTACAACACGAGCAGCATCGGTAGCTGGCTTGGTATAGTCGCACGAGAGACTGAAGGAGCAGTAACCCTCTTCATTGGGTCTGGTCAACTGGACGATAGCAACATCTACAGGGTAGAAGCCATCGGTAAAGAGCCCTGGCACCTCATGGAAGTGGCAGGGGAAGAAGTCCACCAACCCCGCACGGCACGCCTTGCGCGCGTTGGCCTCGAGGAAGTTGATCTTAAGATTAAAGTTTTTGGCTATCTCAGGCGTAAACTGGTACCCAGCACCATAATACAGGACGTGAAAGATATTACCTGCGGGCAGCTCAGCGACATGCTCCATCATACACTTCAGGAGCGTATCAGGGGCGGCAGCCGCATGACCTATGACAATGTTACACCCCTCTGTAAGTTCCTTCTTGAGAGCCTCTAGGGGG
>URKO01000281.1 GCA_900548415.1 uncultured Porphyromonas sp. | reverse complement strand
GCCATCGACGCCCATGCCACGCAGATAACCATCGAGCTACAAGATGCCGGCAAAGAGCTCATGCGTGTCATCGACGACGGCGTCGGCATGAGTCCGCTAGACGCTCGTATGGCCTTCGAGCGGCATGCTACCAGCAAGATCTCCTCCGTCGACGACCTCTTCACGCTCCGCTCCATGGGCTTTCGTGGCGAGGCACTTGCCTCCATCGTAGCAGTAGCACAGATCGAGCTGATCACACGACAGGCCGACAGCGACATAGGGTACAAGCTCCTGATCAACGGCTCCGAGGTCATCAGCTCCTCCCCCACCGTTGCCGAGGTAGGCACCTCTATGACGGTGAAAAACCTCTTTTACAACGTCCCCGCACGGCGACGCTTCCTCAAAGGCTCCGAGACGGAGCTGCGACACATCTACCGCCAGTTCGAGCGCATCGCACTGGTCTACCCTGAGATCGCCTTCACCCTCTACTCCGAGGGCAAGCTCATACGCAACCTCCCCAAGAGCGATCTGCAGCACCGCATCGTAGACCTCCTAGGCAAGAGCTACTCCAAGCAGCTCATCCCGATCGAGTACCAGGGACCCCTAGCCAACGTATCGGGCTTCATTACCCTGCCACGCGATGCGAAGCGCAGAGGAGCCCAGCAGTTCTTCTTTGTCAATGGACGCTACATGAAGCACCCCTACTTCCACCGTGCGGTCATGAACGTCTTTGAGGATCTCGTCGCGCCAGGTAGTCAGCCCAATTACTTCATCTACTTTCAGGTAGACCCCAGTCGCATCGATGTCAATATACATCCGACCAAGACGGAGATCAAGTTCCTCGACGAGCAAGCTATCTTCAAGCTCCTCATGGTACTGCTACGCGAGCACCTCAGCACCACCAGTGCTATGCCCGCCATCACCTTTAGCACCGACCAGCTCATCGACATACCAGCCTACGATGCCACACGACAGAGTAGCAGTACGCTCCAGCCACCGCCCGTGCAGATAGACCCCGAGTACAATCCCTTTAAGGCGATCCAAACGGTCGATCAGCAGCCCCTCGACCCACTCTCCCCGCTGAGTAGCGGTTCTCCGGCTCATTGGGAAAACTTTATCGACGACTTCCAGCAGCGACGAGGCGAGTCAACACTTCCCGCAAGCCAACCTACAGGAGCAGCCTCCTCAGCGACAGATCCACTCTTTGCGGTCTCCACCAGCCCCGCTCAGCCAGCTGCCAACAGCACCAACCTGGTCTACACCTTTCAGGAGCGCTACCTCTTCACCACGATGAGCGACCGTCTTGCAGTCATACAGATCGACCGCGCGCTGCTACGCATCTACTACGAGCAGCAGATCGCCACCCTCACGCTCGAGCCCGATCAGGCACAGCCGCTACTCTTTGCCGAGGAGCTATCGCTACCCAGCGAAATCTACCCGATGCATCACGAGTTGGTCGAGAGCCTACGGCAGATCGGCTTCGAGATCACCCCGCAAGAAGCCTCTGCAGATACAGACGAAAACGTCTACCTTATCACCTCTGTCCCCAAACCGCTCCGCCCCATCGGAGTTGCCGATATGATCACCCAGACGCTCGGCGAGTACCTCGATCAGCTGGAGCGTGAAGAGAGCGATCCAGAGCTCTCTCAGGCGACGCAGCTTGCGCAACTCTTCCTCTCCAGCGAAGCCCTGCGCCAAGCCAGCGAACTGGTGCGCCACACACTCCACGCACGCGCTGCCCAGCCCAGTCAGATCATCTCCGATCTCTTCCTGATGCCCAACTCGCAGTTCGACCCACTCGGACGCTCCATCATGGTCTCGCTCACCTCCGAGGAGATCGACAAGTGGTTCTAATCCTCATTCCCGCTAGCAATTTCAGAGCTCCTTGCGAAGCCTTTGCACTAGTTCACAAAGGCTTCATCGAGGAGTGTCTACGCATTGTTCTTTGAGCGACTTCTCAAAGTCAAGTTGATTTTGCTCGTCTGAGTCGTGTCTTGTAGAGCTCAGTATGCAGTGGTTGTTTCCATTTTGGAAACATTGCTGTCCGATAAAAGTCAGAAAGGGCACATCAAGGGGGCTCAACCGCAGAATTGAAGCGGTTGA
>URKO01000280.1 GCA_900548415.1 uncultured Porphyromonas sp. | reverse complement strand
GACCTAAGCGAACGTATTAGACAAGCAGCCGAAAGTATATAGGCGGGGTCTCATCACACCCTTATTGACTAAAGTCGCTCTAGCATATAGAGCGCACACCAGCCCCCACTAGCCGACTAGCCCGTGGGGGCTATTTGTATAGCCAAAATCACTACCTTTGCGAACAGAGTGAGCAACACCCAAGGTCCCTAGTTTGTACGCTTTTGATGCTCACTTGTTGCTCACTAAAGAGCATCTTAACCGACAAGTTCACTATGTCTACAAATAGTTTGATCGAACCTCTCTCTACCCCGACCTCGGGCAAGCCAGCCATACTCATCCTCAATGGCCCTAACCTGGTCAACGTGGGTCAGCGCGAAGCTGAGATCTACGGATCGACGCCGTTAGTTCCCTACTTGGAGCAACTCGCCCACGACACCACCGAGGCGACAGTTGCCATCCGCTACTCACACTACGAGGGCGCACTCATCGAGTACCTCTACATGGCTCAGGAGCTAGGCTATCAGGCGGTCATACTCAATGCGGGGGGCTACACGCACACCTCCGTAGCTATCGCAGACGCGATACGTGCTATCGCACTACCAGTCATCGAGGTGCATATCTCCCAGCCCCTAGCCCGTGAGTCTTACCGCCACACCTCACTCATAGCGCCCTACTGCCGTGGTAGCATCGCCGGCTTTGGTGTGGCCAGTTACGACTTAGCCGTACGGGCTGCCATTCAGCTGAGCCGTTGACACTTTATATTATATAGACTATGGACGCAGAGCTAGAGCTTTATGCCCAGCAGCACAGCTCCTTCGGGCATCCCCTACTAGACGAATTGCTCCGCACTGCTTATGTGCGACTCTTACAGCCGAGGATGGTGTGTGGTGCTACACAGGCAGGGCTACTCTCGATGCTCATTAAGCTCAGTGGTGCCCAGCGTGTCCTAGAGCTGGGAGCTTATAGTGGCTACTCAACGATAGCCATGGCGATGGCACTAGAGCCTGTGGCGGGCCAGATCGACTCCATCGAGTGCGATGCCGAGATGATCCACTTCCTCTCCCCCTTTGTAGCACGTAGCGGCTGTGCCGAGCGCATTCATATACACCATGGTCAGGCTCTCGAGCTGATGCCCGCACTACTCGCGCAGCACGACTACGACCTCGTCTACATCGATGCCAACAAACGTCAGTACCCCGACTACTACCAACTACTGCGCAAGCAACTACGCCCCGGAGCGATTATCCTTGCGGACAATACCCTCTGGGACGGTAAGGTAACCGCCCCCTCGCCCCACCACGACCTGCAGCTCGAGGGGATCCAGCACTTCAACGAACTAGTCGCTCAGGATAGTGGCGTGGAGCAGCTCCTCCTACCGCTCCGCGATGGGCTGACGATCATTCGCATCCTACCAGCTTAGTCAGGCTGAGCTGGAGCAATAGGCTTTGGCTCTTGTGCTGCAAGCTCTGCTGGTGCAGGCATCGTCTTAGGCGCATCAGCCGTTGTAGGCTGAGCATTGCCACTCTTTGCTTGCATCTTATGCGAGGTCACCTCGTTGCGCAGCTTGATCAGCTCCTCACGCTGCTCAGCCGTGAGCTTATTGAGCTTGAGCCACTCTAGGAGGGCACGCACCGCCAGTCCGATCGTGATGACCGTAACCGCACCGATAGCACCCGACCAAGAGACCGTGACAAAAGGCAGGTCCTGCGTAGGCGTACGCCACCCGAAGAGTGCCTTGCAGAGGATCGGCATAAAGAGCGCGACCACCGCCACGAGCACCACAAAGGCAACATAGCCGCCGAAGTGACGACGACGCATCATGTGCCCAGCCACATAGTAGTAGTTGAGATAGAAGATAGCGATCAGAAAGATGTCGAGCAGCCACGTAGAGAGATAGTGTGATGGAGCCTGGAAGAAGGACTTAGCCATCGTGCTACTCTGCCCGATCAGTATGGACTGTATCAGCACGATGACGAGCCATGCCGCCAGATAGATAAGCCAAGTATAACTCTTCGTCGAGTTTTGCTTTGCAGCAGTAGCGTCTTGTTTCATAGTATAGGTAGACTTATAGTTATTACACCACAAAGATACAACAGGATAACGAAAGAAGCCCATGTGTCCACTCCCATAAATTAACTA
>URKO01000279.1 GCA_900548415.1 uncultured Porphyromonas sp. | reverse complement strand
CAAACTGATAGTGCAGAGAGCCACGAGGCCCGATGAGTGTCTGGCTCCATACAGACTTGTCGAAGCCTTTGTAGCGATAGACCTCAGAGCCTATGTAACCACCTACACCGATAGAGCCGTTGCCGTCAAAAAGACCACTGACTACGCTGTGGTCAATCCCTAGAGAGAGCGGAGGTAGGATGACGTTGTAGTCTTCATCGAAGAGAGTGCCACCAATACCGAGTCCGAGGTTGGCTGTTGTTGTCCCCTTGCTAAAGGTAGACTGAGCCTGTGCTGCAAAGCCAAGCGTGAGCATGGCGATGATGAGTAGTGCGATTCTTTTCATAGTTAGTTGTGTTTATGAAGTGAGTGAGTTGATTATGCTTTGTTGGCGCGCTTGCGGTCTAGCTCGTTGAGCAGGATCTTGCGCAGGCGCATAGACTTAGGCGTGACCTCCACATACTCGTCTGCCTTGATATACTCGAGCGCATCCTCTAGGCTGAAGATGACGGGAGGTGCGAGAGCTACCTTGTCATCACTACCAGCAGCACGCATGTTGGTGAGCTTCTTGCTCTTGCAGACGTTGACCGTCAGGTCGTTGTCCTTCGTATGCTCGCCGATTACCTGACCAGCGTAGACCTCCTCTTGGGGAGCGATGAAGAAGCGTCCGCGGCTCTGGAGGTTATTGAGCGCATAGGCAAAGGCGGTACCGCTCTCACCCGCTATGATGCTACCATTGTTACGCCGCTCGATG
Organism: uncultured Porphyromonas sp.; assembly: GCA_900548415.1. Lineage (GTDB taxonomy): Bacteria > Bacteroidota > Bacteroidia > Bacteroidales > Porphyromonadaceae > Porphyromonas > Porphyromonas vaginalis. The sequence continues at coordinate 1,397 of URKO01000279.1, read as the reverse complement.
TCGCCGCGCCATGGCCCGAACTCGAGGAAGCGGTGTGCCATAACAGCCTCACCAGCCGAAGCGGTTAGGACACTATTGTTGAGCCCGATGATACCACGCGAAGGGATTGTGAAGACGAGGTGTGTACGACCGTTCTTGCTCTCCATGGCGGTCATCTCGCCCTTGCGCTGTATGACCATATCGATGATACGGCTACTGGTCTCGTCGGGGAGATTGATCGTGAGCTCTTCGATAGGCTCGCACTGTACGCCATCGATCTCCTTGATGATTACCTGGGGCTGTCCTACCTGTAGCTCGTAACCCTCACGGCGCATTGTCTCGATCAGCACGGAGAGGTGCAGCACGCCACGGCCGAAGACGTTCCACGAGTCCGCTTGGTCAGTCGTCTCGACACGCAGGGCGAGGTTTTTGTCCAGCTCACGCATCAGACGCTCGTGGATGTGGCGGGAGGTGACAAACTTGCCCTCTCGGCCGTAGAAGGGGGAGTTATTGATCGTAAAGAGCATCGACATGGTCGGCTCATCGACGGAGATAGTGTCTAGCGCCTCGGCATGCTCTGGGTCAGCGATGGTGTCTCCAATCTCAAAGTGGTCAAAGCCTACGATAGCACAAATGTCACCACTGGAGACGGAGTCTGCTTTTGCCTTGCCAATGCCCTCGAAGGTGTAGAGCTCCTTGACCTTCTCTCGATGTGGCTCACGATCTTTGTGGCAGAGGAGCACGGTGTCGCCGTTGTGTATGGTGCCACGATGCACGCGTCCCACGGCAATACGTCCCACGTAGGAGCTGTAGTCTAGCGAGGTGATGAGCATCTGCAGAGGACCGTCTAGCTGTTGTGGTGCGGGGATCTCAGAGATGATCGCATCGAGTAGGGGGGTGATGTCTTCCGTTGGCTTCTCCACGTCACGGCTCATCCAGCCCTGCTTGGCACTACCGAAAAGGGTGACGAAGTCGAGCTGATCATCGGTAGCCTCTAGCGAAGCCATCAGGTCAAAGACCATGTCCTGCACCTCCATGGGGCGGCAGTTGGGCTTGTCCACCTTGTTGATGACGACGATCGGCTTGAGCCCTATGGCGAGGGCTTTCTGCAGAACGAAGCGGGTCTGAGGCATCGGTCCCTCGAAGGCGTCTACTAGGAGTAGGCAACCGTCGGCCATGTTGAGTACGCGCTCTACCTCACCACCGAAGTCGGCGTGTCCTGGGGTGTCGATGACGTTGATCTTGACCCCTTTGTACGTTATGCTGACATTCTTCGAAACGATCGTGATGCCTCGCTCTCGCTCTAGGTCGTTATTGTCTAGAAAGGTGTCGACCTCTGCAGCCTTGTCCTCTCGGAAGAGCTTAGCAGCGAGGAGCATTTTGTCGACAAGGGTCGTCTTACCGTGGTCGACGTGGGC
>URKO01000278.1 GCA_900548415.1 uncultured Porphyromonas sp. | reverse complement strand
AGGAGAAGACTGAGTGAGTCAAGTCACCGTCTATCTCTCTGAGGATAGCTGGCGTGAGAAGCTGTCCCAGCATCTTACGCTCACGATAGATGTCTCGATCACTACCACGAGAGAAGTAGATACGCTCGAAGGAGCAAGCTTTCAGTTCGCCAGGCTCCAGGATCTGAGTGATACTCGGATTAGCCTTGTTGTCTATAGTGAGTGCCTCGCCAGGCTTTAGCTCAAGGACCTTGTCGTAGGTCACATTCATCACCGTCTGGATCACGGGACGCTCGCTAGCTACGACGATGATCTCGTCATCGATGTAGTAGAATGCGGGGCGGATGCCGTTGCGATCTCTCAGGACGAAAGAATCTCCCGACCCCGTCATGCCACACATCACAAAGCCCCCATCCCAGATAGGACTGGTACGATGCAGCACGTTGGTCAGATCCAGATGATCCTCGATGAAGTGCGTTATATCCATCCCCTCTAGCCCCTGCTCCTCGTGAGCAATCTTGTAGAGACGCTCCACCTCACGATCTAGACGGTGACCTACTTGGTCTAATATAATATGTGTGTCGCTAGAGGTACGAGGGTGCTGACCGATGGCTGTGATCTCGTCAAAGATACCCGACACATTGGTCAGGTTGAAGTTACCACACACCGCCAGAGACTTCGCTCTCCAGTTGCTACGGCGTATCATCGGGTGTACGAAGGTCAAGCCCGCCAAGTCTGTCGTGCTATAACGTAGATGCCCCATATAGCAATCGCCCAGGAAAGGAGTATAACGCTCAGCTTGCGTCGCCTGCTCTACGGTAGGCGTCGTACCATCGTGAGCCATGGCTATGGTCTCATGTACCGTCTTAAAGATCTCCGTAATAGCGTTACTGCCGAGAGCTCTCTCTCGATAGATATACTCGTCACCTGGAGGTGCCTGTGTCTTGACCACAGCCAGTCCAGCGCCATCTTGCCCACGGTTGTGCTGCTTCTCCATCAGGAGGTAGAGCTTGTTCAGCCCGTAGAGGGTCGTACCGTAGTGCTCTGCGTAGTACTCTAGGGGTTTGCGTAGTCGTATGAGTGCTATCCCGCACTCGTGCTTGAGAGGTTCCATTGATTCGCCGAGGGTTATATCTTAGTTAGCGACGCTTCTTGTTTTGCTCACGCATGAGCTTCTCTTGCTCCTTCTGCATCTGCTCGAGACGCGCCATAAAGCCTTTCTTCTTCTTCGGCTTCCTTTGGTTCTCCTCGAGACGTGCCAGCACCTTATCCTCATTGATCAGTAGTCGGCTAGCGAGGAACTGCAGGATCGTGATCAGCGTAGAGATAAAGTAGTAGTAGGTCAGACCAGCCGCATTGCTATTGAAGAAGATGAAGAACATGATCGTCATCATGTAAGGCATAAAGCGCATCATCTTCATCTGCGAACCACTAGCTCCGCCCGACATGCTCATCGTGTAGCGGGAGTAAATGATATTGGTGACAGCCCATAGCAAGCAGAAGAGACTGATATGGTTACCACCCAGCAGCCCCGTGATAAAGGGTATATCCGTACTCCACGAGATGATCGGGTCGTAGGTCGAGAGATCCTTGACCCAGAGGAAGCTCTCCCCACGAAGGTCTATAGCCGTCGGGAAGAACATGTAGAGTGCTATCAAGAAAGGCATCTGCAGCAACATCGGCAAGCAGCCACTCATCGGGCTAGCTCCCGCATTGCGGTAGAGCTGCATCGTCGCCTGACTGCGCTTCATCATCATCTGCTGATCATCGCCCGCATACTTAGCATTGATCGCCTCTACCTGTGGCTTCAAGACGCGCATCTTAGCTTGCGACATATAGCTCTTGAAGGTGAGTGGCGAGAGGACCAGCTTGATGATGATCGTCAGCAAGAGGATGATGATACCCCAGTTGGAGATAAAGCCCTGGAGGAAGTCTATCAGCGGACGAATCAGGGTGACATTGATCCATCTAAAGAGCGAGCCACCTACATAGATCATCCGCTTGAGGTCTAGTCGCTGCGCTTTGTCCAGGCCAGCGTCCATCGCCTTGAGCATGTTGTAGTCTAGAGGCCCCATGAAGAGCGCAAAGTTCGCCTTGCGTCCATCACGTATGTCCATAGCAAAAGCCCCTTTATAGTGGCAGTTCTTAATGTAGTTTGTCTCCTTAGGCTCC
>URKO01000277.1 GCA_900548415.1 uncultured Porphyromonas sp. | reverse complement strand
GGCTATGGCTTCATCGACACCACGGGGCGTGAAGTGATCCGACATCGTCGAGAGATAGCGGTGCCAGGCGATTTTTCTGAAGGGCTAGTAGTTGTCAAGAACGAGGGTAATGATCACTTTTTCGTCCTGGACAAGGAGGGACGTAAAGTTTTCCAAGGGAGTTATGGCAAAGGTTCCTATGCCCCCTATAGTAGCTTCGGTATGATGCCTTATGCTGCACCAATTTATATCGAGAAGTTCATTGATGGTAAGCTCTACATCCCCAAGGGGGAGTCAGGATACAACGTTTATGACACTAAGGGCAACAAGGTTAAAGAGGTGGGTGACAGCGAGATGGAGCAGATCACAAAGCGCGCCACCGCTGGCCAAGCTCAGACCTTCACACACACGCTCTACACAGATAAGATGTACGGCGGGATGGGTGAGATAGTACTCTGGGGCGTGAAAGATGCCAACGGCAAGATAATCGTTCCTGCAGAGTACGATAAGGCTAGTATCTATTTCGAACCGGGAAAAATAGACCTCACTAATGGCGTGATCCCTGTAGTCTTAATAGAGTATAGCGGGATTAGCTATATGGGTGAATGGCTGGGCATCTGCCCTGATGATGGCAGTGTAGAGCATCACGGCTATGTGGATCTAAAGGGTCACGACACCTTTCCTAAGGGACTCAAGGAGCGGTGCGCAAAGTCTAGGCTGAAAGCCATCGAGCTCTACAAAGCTAAAGCAGCTGCTGAGGAAGCCGAAGCGGAAGCTGCAAGAGCAGTGGCAGAAACATCAAAAGCCGTAACAAACGCACTAGGAGATGATGAAGCAGTAGCAGCAGCAGATGTAGCAGACCCGTGGGTAGGTGAAGACTGGTAACGTATAGTAGGCCTAGAGACTGAGGGCTTCTCCAAATACGCAAGCAGCCCCCTCACCATACGTGGTGGTAAGGGGGCTGCGGTTTTCGTCTCAAGGAGCAGGCGAGATATCGCCTACTACCCATTGAGATACTGTCACTGGGACAGCATCATGAGATCAAGGTTTACTGGTCATCCTCATTGACGATTGCTAGGAGCTTGTAGCACAGCTCGTCTTTCTTCTCATAGGACTTGTCGATGTATGAGGCGACATACTCCTCTTCAGTCTCGTACTCGGAGTCAACAAGAGCTTTGATGGCCGCATCCTTATTCTCCTGTGTAGAATCCTCTAAGTATCGCAACATCTCGGAGGGGATGTTCTGTACATCGGTCGATGATATGAACGAACCGTCTCGTAGCGTCACGCTTTTCACCTCATACTTGATCGTGTATCGATCATAGATGTCAGGCTCATCACTAGAGACGTAAGTCCAATAAGTAGAATTAGATCGTGTGCAATTCTTCAGTCTCTCTAGCTGCCAAGTGTTAGTGGTACCATAGTTCCACTGTTCATTCTCCTCACTCCATAGTCCGAAGTAGACCTCACAATCCTCTATCGCACCATTGGGATAGGCTATATCCACCCAAAAAGCTGGATGATACATGGTATAGTAAGAGTCGTCATCTCTTTCATAATTCGTATGGAAGGTGAGCTGGATGTAAGCACTCGGATCATGCTTTTTGTAAAACTCAGTCCACTCCTGCGAGAGTGTCCCAAACTTTGTCTCGTACTCCTTATTATAGTCCGCGTATGCAGTTCGGGCTTCACTTTGGAGCTTTTGCGCCTCCTTTTCGTCATTGATGTAGTCTAGGTAGTCGATCATCTGCTCGTAGGTGATGGAGCGATAGGTATCCTCCTCTGGCGTTCCGACGACCTTATCGCGTATCTCATTGAAGAGGCGACTGTACTGAAGTAGCTGTGGGCAGCTCTCCCGCTTTGCCTCTAGTTGCTGCTGTGTCAGTGGCTCCAAGATACTCTGCTTGAGGACTCTCGCCTCAGACACTTTGTTCCACACGAAAAGACCTATAACTAGAGCTGCAACGACTGAGCCCCCGATGATAAGACCATTCCGTAGTTTCTTCTTAGCCTGTGGAGACATAGGCTTCTTCTGACGAGGAGCCTCGGAAGGAGTGGGCTGAGGCTGTGAGCTGGAAGCCGTCGGTAGCTTGACCTCAGCATTGCTACAGTAAGGGCAGGTCTTATAGCTCTTAGGGACGAGGTGCCCACAAGTAGGACACCTCCTCACATTTACTAAGTTTA
>URKO01000276.1 GCA_900548415.1 uncultured Porphyromonas sp. | reverse complement strand
ATTCATTTCCTCCGAAGTTTCATTTGATTCCTCCGAGGAATTTTTTATTTCCTACCTGGGAAATAAAAATTCTCCACCTGGATATTTCGAAATATCCACGTGGAAATCCGTTTTCCCCGACACCGGGCCGTTTCGATTTGTCGTTGGGTCTAAATTATTGTAACGAGGCGGCGTTAAGTTTTCCCAGCTAGACTAGCTAAAGGATCAGATGCGCCATAACGATAGCACCGGCGACTGCCACGTTGAGCGACTCGCAGTGACTATCGACAGGCGACGGGATCGTAATTCGCTGAGAGACTAGAGCTGAGAGCTCGGGCGAGATACCATTACCCTCATTGCCTAATACCAATATATAAGGTTGCTCAGGTGCCAGTCGCAACGTACGAAGCGGTGCACCATCGATGAAGGTCCCTATCACGGGTATCTCCGTCTGCGTTAGCATCGTGAGCAGAGCGGTCCTATCGGTGTAGCGATAGACTTGTACACGAGCCAGAGCACCCATAGTCGCTTGCAGCACCTTGGGCGCATAGACGTCTGCGCATCCCTCTGTGCAGAGGACCTGTCTGATGCCCATCCAGTCGCAAGTGCGTAGCAGTGTCCCGACATTGCCAGGGTCCTGCACATCGTCTAGAAGGAGCGTGGGTTGTTGTATCGCTTGGGGAGCCTCTACCGTTGGGATCTCGCAAAGAGCCAATAGCGGACGAGGACTCTTCAGTCCACTCACCCGCTCTATCTGCTTCGGGTCAGTCAGGATCACCGCCTCGGCAATGCTCTCTGGGCATCGCTCTAGCAGAGGCTCGACTAGCTCCTCTGTACCAACTAGTAGCTGGCAGCGATAAGCTGGGAGCATCTCGCCGATTAGCTTCTCCCCCTCAGCGATAAAGAGGTTTGACTGCCGACGATACTTCGCCAGTTGCAAGCTTTTAATCAGCTTCACCTCAGCATGGGTGAGGGGGCGGTGCTCTATCTTTGTGCGCTCAGACATACTCTTATATTAATTATAGGTAGACAATCTCCTTGAAGGCGTAGCGTCGCTCCTGCCCCGTGGTGGTCGTTAGGACGAGCTGTCCCTGAGGGCTTACCTCCTGGATCGTTGCTTCAAACGGCTCCTCGGTGGCGACATCACGGTAGCGAGCTGGTATGCCTCGCTGGTAGAGCAGGTCGTTGTACTCTGCGTGCAGTGCCGCATAGTCTTGACGAGCGAGCTGCTCCCCTAGATGACGGAGCATCTGACAGAGGAAAGCTTTCACATCGTGGGTCTGCCCCGTCACGAGACGCAAAGATATCGCTTGCGGGAGTTCAGGCGGGAAGGCCCCCTCGTTGATATTCATCCCAATCCCAATGAACGTCTCTGCGACAGAGCACTCCGCCCGACAGTTGTGGATCAGTATACCTGCAATCTTGTGGTCATTGACGAAGATATCGTTGGGCCACTTGATCTCAATCGTATCTTCGCTCGAAAGCTGCTCCTTGTAGCTCTTATAAACCGCTATGGCGGTCGCCTCGCTGATAGACCAGATCTGCTGCAAAGGTCGATCTAGACGAAGGAAAATCGAGGGCAGAGCGTTGAGCCGAGGACTACTAAACCAGCTATTGTTTAGCTGTCCTCGCCCCGCCGTCTGATAGTCCGTATGTATGACGGTCCCCGAGGGGAGGTCGGGCCTCTCCTTTAGGAGCTTGACTAGGTAGTCGTAGGTGCTCTCTATGGGGTGGTCTAGTTCGGTTATCTCAAAGGAGATCTTGCTCATTCTGTGCTTGGTTGTAGATATCTATTCCGAGAGGCAGGAGACGCTGCTGGATCTTCGGGAGCTTGCGCCACACCTGCGCATAGGAGTGACGTAGGAGCCGAGCGATCCACGCCTCAGACTCACTAGTCGGCAGCTCCAGCTGTATCCAGTGCTTCTTATTGAGGTGAAAGGCGGGCTGCAGGTCGCTATGCCGGTCTAGCAATGGCTCTATCAAGTCAGGGTTCACCTTGAGCGAGACCATGCCTGGGTCATGCTCCAGCCATAGCAGCGCAAAGATGCGCCGCGACAGACGGTAGGTCACCACCTCCGGACCAAAAGGCGCATCCACCTCGCAGTAGGGCAACTGGCGACAGAGCTCATCTATTTGGCTTATCCCATTCATTTCAGTACTTTTGTAATCAGTCTTATAGAACCT
>URKO01000275.1 GCA_900548415.1 uncultured Porphyromonas sp. | reverse complement strand
TTTTGTGGCACAATGTTTGATACCTATGTGATGTAAGCGTCTGACCTACGAATGGTCCAGGTCAGCCGACAGACACATTAACAAATCAGAAATCAACAAACAACACAATACTATGGGTAAGATAATTGGTATAGACTTAGGAACTACAAATTCATGTGTAGCAGTCATGGAGGGTGGCGAGAGCAAGGTCATCCCCAACAGCGAGGGACGTATGACGACTCCCTCAGTAGTAGCATTCGTAGAGGGCGGTGAGCGCAAGGTGGGTGACCCCGCTAAGCGTCAAGCTATCACGAACCCGACGAATACGATCTACTCGATCAAGCGCTTCATGGGTGAGACCTATGATCAGATACAGAAGGAGGCTGAGCGTGTTCCCTTTAAGGTAGTCAAGGGTGATAACGACACCCCACGTGTAGACATCGACGGACGTCTCTACACGCCACAGGAGATCTCGGCGATGATCCTTCAGAAGATGAAGAAGACAGCTGAGGACTACCTCGGCACAGAGGTTACAGAGGCGGTCATCACGGTGCCCGCTTACTTCAACGACTCACAGCGTCAGGCTACTAAGGAGGCTGGCGAGATCGCCGGACTCAAGGTGCGTCGTATCGTCAACGAGCCTACGGCTGCTTCGCTAGCTTACGGCCTTGACAAGAAGGGCTCCGATATGAAGATTGCAGTCTTCGACCTCGGTGGTGGTACGTTTGATATCTCTATCCTAGAGCTCGGTGATGGAGTCTTTGAGGTGAAGTCCACAAATGGTGATACGCACCTAGGTGGTGATGACTTTGACCATGTGATCATCGACTGGCTCGCTGAGGAGTTTATGAAGGACGAGGGTGTCGATCCCCGCAAGGACAATATGGCACTGCAGCGCCTCAAGGATGCTGCTGAGCGTGCTAAGATAGAGCTCTCAAGCTCGACCTCGACAGAGATCAACCTACCTTACCTGATCCCTGTAGATGGTATCGCTAAGCACCTCGTTCGTACGCTGACACGTGCTAAGTTTGAGCAGCTAGCAGACAAGCTGATCCACGCTTGTGTAGCTCCTTGTGAGCAGGCACTCAAGGATGCAGGCCTCACGGCGAGCGACATCAATGAGGTGATCCTCGTAGGTGGCTCGACACGTATCCCCGCTATCCAGGATATCGTCAAGAAGACCTTTAACCAGGAGCCCTCTAAGGGTGTGAACCCCGATGAGGTGGTCGCTTGCGGTGCAGCTATCCAGGGTGCTGTCCTAACGGGCGAGGTAAAGGATGTTCTACTCCTCGATGTGACGCCTCTGTCACTCGGTCTGGAGACGATGGGCGGTGTGATGACTCGTCTGATCGATGCAAATACAACGATCCCAACGAAGAAGAGTCAGATCTTTACCACAGCTGTAGACAACCAGCCTTCAGTAGAGATCCACGTCCTACAGGGTGAGCGTTCGCTTGCTAAGGATAATAAGAGTATCGGTCGCTTTAACCTAGATGGTATCGCACCGGCACCTCGCCAGACGCCGCAGATCGAGGTCACCTTTGACATTGATGCAAATGGTATCCTCAACGTCACGGCGGTCGACAAGGCTACTGGCAAGCAGCAGAACATCCGCATCGAGGCTTCGAGCGGTCTGAGCGATGACGAGATCAAGCGTATGAAGCAGGAGGCTGAGGCAAATGCTAAGGCTGACGAGGAGGCTAAGGCTCGTATCGACAAGCTCAACCAGGCAGACAGCATGATCTTCTCTACGGAGAAGCAGCTCAAGGAGCTAGGCGACAAGATCCCTGCTGACAAGAAGGCACCGATCGAGGCAGCTCTAGAGAATCTGCGCAAGGCGCACAAGGCGGAGGATATCCCCGCTATCGACAAGGCTATGGAGGAGCTGAACACGGCCTTCCACGCAGCTACCGAGCAGATGTACAATCAGGCTAACGCTCAGCAGCAGGCTGGTCCTCAGCCAGGTGCTAACGCACAGCCTAATGACAACTCCTCTGCGAAGGGCAACGACTCTGGCGATGTAGCTGACGCAGACTTTGAGGAGATCAAGTAATCTCCAATTCCCTTACTAAACAAGCGGGTGGGTCAACGATGGTTGGCTCACCCGTTTGTTTTATTAGAGGTTAGAGGTTAGAGATTAGAGATTAGAGGGGGGGAAGGAGGCTAGTGGTCCTAGTGGCACTAGTACACC
>URKO01000274.1 GCA_900548415.1 uncultured Porphyromonas sp. | reverse complement strand
AGCGATGACGGCACTCTCCTTCATTACATCGCCTAGGTTGCCAGTGAGTGTTACTTTGCCTTCTTTACCACGATGTGTGGAGCTCTCGATGAAAAGTATCTCACCGCCCACCTCCGTCCACGCTAGACCCGTGACGATGCCTGGCATGCCAAAGTCCTGCCAGATGTCTCGTGTGTAGGGTGGCGTGCGTAGGTCTTGCTGTATGATCTCAGGAGTGATCTGTGTGCTGTACTCTTGCTCCATAGCGACACGCTTAGCCTGCTTGCGCATGAGTGCTGCGAGGCTCTTCTGTAGAGACCTCACACCACTCTCTCGGGTGTAGCCCTCGATGAGATAGGTTAAGGCATCGGTGTCTATAGCAAACTGCTCGCTTGTCAGTCCGTGCGCCTCCAGCTCCTTGGGTACGAGATGGCGGTGAGCTATCTCGACCTTCTCCTCCAGCAGATAGCCTGACACCTGTATCAGCTCCATACGGTCTAGGAGTGGACGTGAGATGGTGCTGAGCGTATTGGCGGTAGCTATAAAGAGTACCTTGCTCAGGTCATAGTCTACGTCTAGATAGTTATCGTGGAAGGCCACATTCTGCTCTGGGTCTAGCACCTCTAGGAGTGCAGCTGCGGGGTCGCCCTTGTAGTCTGACGAGATCTTGTCTATCTCGTCTAGTACGAAGACCGGATTGCTCGTCCCCGCCTTCTTGATGCTGTCTATGATACGTCCGCACATTGCTCCTATGTAGGTGCGTCGGTGTCCACGTATCTCCGCCTCGTCGTGCAGACCTCCCAGGGAGATGCGCACATACTTACGTCCGAGGCTCTCGGCGATGCTCTTGCCCAGCGAAGTCTTACCCACACCTGGAGGACCATAGAGACAGAGTATTGGGGACTTGAGATCGTTCTTGAGCTTGATGACGGCTAGATGCTCTAGGATACGCTCCTTGACACGCTCTAGTCCGAAGTGATCCCGGTTTAGTATCTCCTCCGCATGCTTGAGGTCAAACTGATCTTGGCTATACTCCTGCCATGGTAGGTCAATCATCAAGCGCAGGTACTGTAGCTGTATCGAGTACTCGGGAGCTTGTGTCGGGATGCGCTCTAGGTTGCTAAGCTCACGGTCGAAGGTCTTCTGTACCGCTTCGCTCCACTGCTTTTTCGTAGCAGCCTCTCGTAGCTCCTCGATGGTTTGGTCGGCAAAGTCTCCTTCGCCCAGCTCCTCGCGAATGGTACGTATCTGCTGCTCTAAGAAGTGCTTGCGCTGCATCTCGTCCATGTCCGACTGGGTCTGCTTTGCGATCTTCTCATTGATCTGTACCAACTCATTCGTCTGACGTACGTAGGAGATCAGCTCCATGACGAGATGCTTCGTGTCTGTGATCTTGAGGAGCTCCAGCTTAGCCTTAGGAGTTAGAGAGAGATAAGCAGGGGTAAAGTTGATGAGGAAGGGGAGATTGTTCTGAGCATTGAGTGCCTCGATAAAGTCCTCAGCACCCTCCATACGTCGCATTTTGACCAGTTCAATCAGCTCATAGCGTAGCTTGTTGAAAGCGACAAAAAGCTCTGTGTCTTTCGTCAGATCCCTTTCCGAACGAGGTAATGCGCGTGGAGAATCGACCCGACAGCGCAGGTAGGGATTCGTCTGTGTATAGGTACTGGTGTGGACACGTACGATGCCTCGTATGATCGCTACGACATTGTCTGGCGAGGGGTGGATCATATCCTCGACGATACAGAGCACACCCTCTTTGGTGAGAGAGCCTGGTGTGATGGGCGTGTCGGGGTCCTCTCCGATGTAAGTCGTGGCAACGATATATTGTCCCTTAGACATGGCGTTGCTCACGGCGTCTATCTGCTTGTCTTCAGTCAGCATGACTGCCTGCAAGACACAGGGAAAGATGACAGCGTTGAAGACGGGTAGCACGGGATAGGTGCTTCCTAACAGTGGTGACAGAAGAGCGTCATGCTCATCGTCAAGTAGCTCATTTTCATCTATAACGTTCGGCAGAGGAACGACCATGCCCCCTGGGCCTACGTTGGGCAAGTCGGTCTCCACAAAGTCGTAATTGTCTTCTTTCATATAGGCGATATCAACTATCTATTGCGCAAATCTGCTTGTATTGACTGCAAATATACCACATTTATCCGACTAGACGGGAGAAAGGTCGGGCTTCGTCAGGGCTGACGCATATACAATGAGCTTATCGACCTCTCTACTCCTCGCT
>URKO01000273.1 GCA_900548415.1 uncultured Porphyromonas sp. | reverse complement strand
ATTCTCTGTTTGATCCAACCAAGCTCATGAGACGCATCAATCTACCCTTTGTAGGGAGCATCGTAGGGGGTATCTGTCTGATCGAGTGTATCTTTCTCTTCCTCAGTATCGTCGTATCGCTCATCATGCGGGACTACACCGTAGTACCACTTCTAGTCACGCTAGGCATATCACTGCTGGTGGGCATAGTGCTACTCCTCTGTGGACGGCTGAAGCACAGCGACAAGCTCGGGCGTCGCGAGGCTATGCTTGCAGTGTCGATGACATGGCTAGTGGTGGCACTGATAGGTATGATCCCCTTCTTGGTGGGGGGCTATTTGCCACGCTTTAGTAACGCGCTCTTTGAGTCGGTCTCGGGCTTTACTACTACGGGTGCATCCACCTTTACATCGGTAGAGCATCTCCCTAAGGGGATCCTCTTCTGGCGCTCGATCATGCAGTGGCAGGGAGGTATCGGGATCGTCGTCTTCTCCCTCGCGCTGAGTCCCGTGCTGGGCAAAGACATCGGACTCCTCTACCAAGCCGAGGTGACGGGCGTAGATCATGACCGCTTTATGCCACGCATCAAGGAGGTCGCCATACGACTGGCAGCGGTCTACAGTCTCCTGACTTTGGTACTCATCGTACTGCTACGGCTCACGCCGATACCTTGGTTTGATGCTACTTGCATGGCTTTGACCTGTCTCTCGACAGGTGGCTTCTCTATCTATGATCAGCCCTTTGAGGTGATTAATAGTCCTTACTTTGAGACGATCCTGATGGTTTTTATGGTGATCGGTGGTCTCAATATGACGCTCATCTACTTTGCCTTCAAGGGGCAGGTCAAGCAGCTCTTTAAGGATGAGCAGACCCGCTGGTTCCTCGGCATCATCCTTGTCACAGCTACGCTCGTGACTCTACACCTTGTCATCAGCCAGATACAGCCTCACCTAGGGAAAGCTATCCGCGACGCTTTCTTTCAGATTATATCGCTCATCTCTACCACGGGATATATCTATGCGGACTACGCTAGCTGGGGTCCCTTCTTTATGCTGTGCGGGCTCTTCGTCATGCTCATTTGTGGTTGCGCAGGCTCCACGGCGGGAGGTCTCAAGGTGATTCGCTTCGTCATTATGTCCAAGACACTCCCCAAGGAAATCGCGCACCGCGTCTCTCCAAACCTTGTGGCTCCACTACGGATCAATGGCAAGAGCGTCCCCGACGAAGTGGTCTACAAGGTGATGGGCTTCTTCTTTGGTTACATCGCGCTGATCTTCCTAGGCACCTTCTGTCTCACCTTCACAGGCAACGACTTTATCTCCGCCAGTACTGCTGCGGTATCGGCCATCGGTAACGTGGGCCCAGCCTTTGGGGACTATGTCTTCAACTTTTCGGAAGCCTCTTCTTTTGACCTGCTTGTGCTGAGCTTTCTCATGCTGGCGGGTCGTCTAGAACTTTTTACCGTGCTGAGTCTCTTCGCTCCAGCCTTCTGGCGTCGCTAGTCTCTTCACTAGCGCGGTGCAAGACGGTAGAGTACGAAGGAGATGGCTAGGTAAACCAAGTTTGGCAGCCAAGCTGCGACCATTGGTGCCATGGCTCCCGTAACTGCAAAGGAGGAGGTGACCGTCATGAAGAGGATGTAGAGGAAGCTGAGCGACAGGCCCACCGCGAGGGCTAGCCCCATGCCACCCTTGCGCTTGCGAGCCGAGAGCGAGACGCCCATGAGCGTTAGTATGAAGGAGGCGGGGATCATCGCTATGCGCTTGTGTAGCTCGATCGCATAGAGCTGGGTTGCGGCTCCTCTCATACGTTGCTGCTCGATGGTGTGGTATAGCTGTGGTGTAGTGAGCTTCTCGACATCCCCCTCGGTGACGAGAAAGTCCTTTGGCGTGATCGGGATGATCGTGTCTAGCTGATTGCCCCTGCGGAGCGAGTCCTGTCTCTCGCCAAAGTATGTGATCGTATAGTCCTCCAGCTGCCAGTTATGGAGGGTGTCGTAGACGATACTGTTCGCTATCATACGGCTCTTGAGATCTTTACCCTCAAAGCGATCCATCGAAAAGGTGTACCCGACCTTGCTCTCATCATTGTAATAAGACATAAACATAAAGGTCTCGGGCGCCACCTGCATCTGGATCGCATTGGCGTAGGTGATGCGCTTGTCCTTGATATACCTATTCTGGAAGTCGATTCTGACACGATTGCCTGGCGGTATGACGAAGCTACTCAAGAGGAAGGTCAATATCGCAATC
>URKO01000272.1 GCA_900548415.1 uncultured Porphyromonas sp. | reverse complement strand
GCTGACGATATATTTAACACGCTCAATAAGGCGTACGCTCCGCTCTACGGCTTTAGCGAGTTGTCGCCCGCACAGATGGAGTACTACGCCAATGCCTATCTACCTTTGCTACGGCTAGACTTCTTTACTGCTATTGTCAGAGAGCGTGACCAGCAGATGATTGCTTTTGCTATTACGATGCCTAACCTAAGCAAGGCGATGCGCGCTGCCAAGGGAAGACTCTACCCCTTTGGCTTTATACCATTACTGAATGCCCTCAAGACACCGCCCAAGGTGGTAGACCTTTACCTCATAGGCGTCCTGCCTGAGTATCAAAACAAGGGAATCAATGCCCTCATCTTCGCCGACCTGATACCGATCTATAACAAGCTAGGGGTCGAGACCGCTGAGAGTAATCCTGAGCTGGAGACAAATATGGCGGTACAGCTACAGTGGAGCTACTTCGAGCGTAAGCACCACAAGACGCGCCGTGTCTTCATCAAGGAGCTCTAATCTCTTCTTTTATTTACCCTCACCTCCATGCCGACACAAGAACCACTAAATAACCTAGACCAGCTATCCCCAAGCGCCGTAGCGGGGTACACCGAGGATGACTTTCGGACGCTCTCCTGGAGCGAGCATATCCGCAAGCGTCCTGGTATGTATATCGGTAAGCTCGGAGATGGTACGCAGGCGGACGACGGCATCTACATCCTTATCAAGGAGGTGATAGACAACTCAATCGATGAGTTTGTCATGGGCGTGGGTAGTGAGATACGCATCACGATAGATAGCGAGACGAACGAGGTCACGATACGAGACTATGGTCGTGGCATACCGCTCGGCAAGCTCGTCGATGCGACCTCTAAGATGAATACGGGTGCCAAGATCGACTCACAAGCCTTCAAGAAGTCGGTCGGTCTGAATGGTGTCGGTCTCAAAGCGGTCAATGCGCTCTCCTCGACCTTTACTGTCCAGAGCTGGCGTGAGGGAGAAACCTCCTCAGTCACCTACGAGCGGGCCGAGATGATCGCTCATACGCCAGCAGAGCCGTGGGAGGACAAAGAGGCACATGGCACATTGGTCACTTTCACACCAGATGCTGAGGTCTTTCGCAACTCGCACTACGACCTGCGCCACGTGGAGGCGCTCGTGCGCAACTACTGCTACCTCAACACGGGGCTGACGCTCTACCTCAACGATAAGAAATATGTAAGCCGTCACGGGCTACAAGACTTCCTCTCAGACACCATCACGGGCGATCCGCTCTACCCGATCATACGTCTCACGGGACCCGACATAGAGGTCGCTATCACACACATAGATCAGTACGGAGAGGAGTTTTACAGCTTTGTCAATGGTCAGTACACCACACAGGGCGGTACCCACTTGACCGCCTTTCGCGAGCAGGTGGCTCGTGTCATCAAGGAGTTTTCGGGCAAGGGCTTTGAGTATGGGGACATTCGCTCTGGCATGGCGGCAGCGATCAGCATCCGCATCATCGAGCCTGAGTTCGAAAGCCAGACGAAGATCAAGCTCGGCTCCAAAGAGATGGTGCCACAAGACCCAATGTTTGAGCATGAACCACTGCGGGGCGTGACAGTACAGAAGTTTGTCGGCGACTTCCTCAAGGAGAAGCTCGACAACTACCTCCACATGCACCCCGATGTCTCTGATGTGATGCTCCAAACGATCCAAGCCAACGAGCGTGAGCGCAAAGCGATGAGCGGCGTCACCAAGCTGGCGCGTGAGCGTGCTAAGAAGGCGAGCCTGCACAATAAGAAGCTGCGTGACTGCACCGAGCACTACAACGATCCGAAGGCTAAGAACCCCGAGCTGACCAGTATCTTCATCACCGAGGGTAACTCGGCTAGTGGATCGATCACGCAGAGCCGAGATGCACGCTACCAGGCGGTCTTTAGCTTGCGAGGCAAACCGCTCAACAGCTACGGGCTGAGCAAGAAGGTGGTCTATGAGAACGAAGAGTTTAACCTCCTCCAGGCTGCGCTCAATATCGAAGACGGTCTCGAGGGCTTGCGCTACAACCGGGTGATCATCGCTACCGATGCCGATGATGACGGTATGCACATACGGCTCCTGACGCTGACCTTCTTCTTGCAGTTCTTTCCCGAGCTGGTACGGCGTGGACATGTCTACATATTGGAGACACCACTCTACCGTGTCTCGCTACCAGCCAAGCGCAAGAAGAGTATCACAGCACGTGTTGCCTCAGCGGGTAAGAAGAAGGGCGGCAAGAAGGCGACCAGTGAGCCAGCGTCTGAGAC
>URKO01000271.1 GCA_900548415.1 uncultured Porphyromonas sp. | reverse complement strand
CTCTTCACGCCAGAGCAAGCTGGCAAATGTATCGAGATAGAGATACAGGAGCTTGCCTTAGACAATCAAGACGAGCTTTACATCCTCGAGGGCGCAGCACCTTTCTCTGATTGGTCTTCGCCTAATGAGAAGTTAATTATCAGGAAATTTACCAAGGCGGATAGACCGACGCTGCCCCTTAAGCTTCGCTCCAGTGACAAGTCTGGTAAGCTAACAATCGGTAGCAAGACGAAAGCTAATCCAGGTGCCGGCTTTAAGATCATCGTACGCACGGTCGATCAGCCTGCGATCAAGGTTGCCTCTGTCCTTGAGGACAAGAGTGCTAGCCACGCCCCCTACATCGGTGAGCAGTCGCTCATCGTCTCTAACCTCAAGATTACAACCGAGGGACTAGCCAAAGCTCCCCAGCTGACGGCTCTGCACTATAAGCTCAGCGACACAAAGCCGAGCGACATCACGGCGATATACCTCTACGAGGCGAACCGCCGTAAGCCCAAACAGCTAGACGCTGACAAGCTACTCGGCAAGACGATCGAAGTCTCTGCCGAGGGTACGATCACACTCTCTAAGGAGTACACGCTCTCTGAGCCTAACCATGCTCTAGTTCTGGTCGTTGACCTCAAGAGCGACGTGGCGGCTGGTAGCCGTATCGATATTGCTACGACGAAGGTCACGACGACCCTAGGCGATCACGCCGTAACGCTCCAAGAGCCTAAGACGCTCACCGTAGAGGATGCCTACGCGCTTGCTAAGACTCCGAAAACCTACACCATAGGTGATAAGTCGCTGACACTATACGATGATGGCGGTAAGTATGAGCCAATCAGCGAGAAGTTTGACGGATACGCTGTCTTCAAGCCGGAGACCACTGGCAAGGTGATCCAGGTAGACTTTACGAAGCTAGATCTCTTTAGCTACTCTTCAATCGATCGTGCCGACCTAGTTGAGGTGTACAATGGTTCAGAGGTTAACGCCGACAACCTCATCATCAAGCTCAACAAGGAGACGGCTTACAAGGCAACTTCGACAGCTTCTGACGGAAGTCTGACGATCCGTCTCGTAACGAATACGGGGATTCCCAAGGCTGGCTTTGAGGCTCTGGTCTCTCAGATTGCACCTATGCCGATGGCGGTTGACTCGCTCTCGGGTAGAACCATCGAGGTCGATACCTTTGCGATGCCCATCAATGCCAGCGTCAAGCAGGTCGGTATGGTTGCTTTCACGCTCGTTGCTAAGGGAACCAAAGACCCTGTTACACTGCAGCGTCTAGACCTAAGTTCTATCAGCAAGAAGACAGACGTAGCGCAGGTGGCTCTCTACTACAGCCCAATTGTAGATAACTTTACGAAGGCTAAGGAGATCGCTCGCTGGGACTTTGCCGAGGCACTCACCGCCACGCTCCCCACGCCTCAAGCACTGCGCGAGGGGGCTAACCACTTCTACCTAGTCGTAGACCTTCAGGAGACTGCTCACAAGGGCAACAAGATCAACCTATCCATTGATAAGATCCACCTCTCTGCAGGCGAGAAGACGCTACCCGAAGAGGAGCGCACCCGCACGGAGGCTCTAGAGGTAATGAATAAAATGGTGCTCACCCTCGGTAAGCATCATGTCAAGGTGTTAGAGCCTTGGGACTTCATGCCTCAGCTCAAGCACAAATTTACCACGGGATATGACACCGATGCAGGCGAGCGTAGCGTCACCTTTGAGGCGACCGCTCCAGACAACGTCATCCAGCTAGATATCAATGAGTGGGACTTCTACTACTCCTCCTGGGGTAGCAAGCCTACGCTCCGGATCTATGACGGCGAGGATGCCACGGCTCCTCTGCTCTTTGAGCTAAAGCCCAACAAGGATGCCTACAAGACGAAACCTGCCGACTACATCCGCTCTACGCAGAAGGCTCTGACTTTCGTCTTTGATGCTAAAGGCGCTTCCGGCTCGCTAGGCTGGCGTGGTCAGGTCAAGCAGTACCTGCCACAGGACATGAAGGTGGACTCAGCCGCTGTAAAGCAGCTCGAGCTACCCTTCATCGCTGTCGGCTCTGAGATGAATGCAGTCTTAGCACTTGACATACATACGATCGGTGACCGCAATCCGATCCTCATGGACGGTCTCACCGTAGACCTCAAGGGTGGCGCTCCTCAGATCGAGCGCGTAGCTCTCTACGCCACTACGGCTGAGGGTACACTCGATGCGAACAAGCTCATCGCAGAGGCTCAGGTGGAGCCAACGATGCAAAGCGTTGACCTCCCAACCGATGCGCTAGCGC
>URKO01000270.1 GCA_900548415.1 uncultured Porphyromonas sp. | reverse complement strand
TTCGCCCAAAATGATCGCCCAGGCAAAGCTGAAACCCCGCGGGGCGGGGCTGCACTTTTCGGTGCAGGATGCCACCAATGTCTCGTATCTTGCGACCCACCTTCTCGTTGCGGTCGTCAACGGATACGCTGATGTCTTGCTCGCTCAGGGCTGCTGCTACCTCATAAGCGTAATCGTTGAAACGCTCCGAGACAGGCAGTATGACCACTTGGTCGGGTGCCAGCCATAGGGGGAACTTGCCCGCCGTGTGCTCTATGAGTACAGCTACAAATCGCTCCATAGAGCCAAAAGGTGCGCGGTGTATCATCACCGGGCGGTGCTTCTGATTGTCCTCGCCCGTGTACTCTAGGTCAAATCGCTCTGGTAGGTTGTAGTCTACCTGGATCGTACCCAGCTGCCAGCGTCTACCGAGAGCATCCTTGACCATAAAGTCAAGCTTAGGACCATAGAAGGCAGCCTCGTCGTACTCGACATGGGCTGGTAGACCAGCCTCCTGACAAGCCTCGATGATCGCTTGCTCAGCACGATCCCAGTTCTCTTCGCTACCGATGTACTTGCTACGGTCAGTCTGACTACGTAGAGAAATCTGCGCCTCAAAGTTCTCAAAGTCTAGAGCCTTAAAGATGATGAAGATAATGTCCATCACCTTGAGAAACTCCTCCTTGACCTGATCAGGACGGCAGAAGATGTGTGCATCGTCTTGCGTAAAGCCACGTACACGCGTTAAGCCGTGTAGCTCACCGCTCTGCTCGTAGCGATAGACCGTGCCAAACTCAGCCAGACGTACCGGCAGATCTCTGTAGGAGTGCGGCTTGAGCCTATATATCTCGCAGTGGTGAGGGCAGTTCATCGGCTTTAGCATGAAAGCCTCACCCTCCTGAGGAGTCGTGATCACTTGAAATGAGTCAGCACCATACTTAGCGTAGTGACCGCTCGTCTTGTAGAGTTCCACATTGCCAATGTGAGGCGTCATCACCTGCTGGTAGCCGTAGCGCTTTTGGATACGCTTGAGGAAGTCCTCGAGCTTGAGTCTCAGCTGCGTACCACGTGGTAGCCATAGAGGTAGCCCCTGTCCGACACGCTGTGAGAATGCAAAGAGCTCTAGCTCCTTACCTATCTTGCGGTGGTCACGCTTCTTCGCCTCTTCGAGCAGTGCGAGATACTCATCGAGGAGCTTCTTCTTGGGGAAGGTGATACCATATATACGAGTCAACTGCTTACGCGTCTCATCGCCGCGCCAGTAAGCGCCAGCCACGCTCAGTAGCTTGACCGCCTTGATAGGCGCTGTAGAGGGAAGGTGCGGTCCACGGCAAAGATCCGTGAAAGCACCCTGCGTATAGGTCGTGATGGTGCCATCCTCTAGATCGTTGATCAGCTCTAGCTTGTAGCCCTGACCCGTTTTCTTGAAGAAGTCCAAAGCATCGCTCTTAGAGATCGACTTACGCTCGAGCGTCTCCTTGCGACGCGCCAGCTCCAGCATCTTAGCCTCGCTCTTCGGCAGATCCTCCGACTTGATCACCTCGTCACCAGTATCTATATCATAGTAAAAGCCCGCCTCGATAGCAGGTCCTATGCCAAACTGTACGCCAGGATAAAGCTCCTGCAGCGCCTCCGCCATAAGGTGAGCTGAGGTGTGCCAAAAGGCATGCTTGCCGCCTTCGTCCTCCCACTTGAGGAGCTTGATGTGGGCATCATGCATCAGCGGTGTACGCACATCTATGAGCTTGCCATCGCACTCGGCTGCTAGGACCTCTTGCGCCAGTCGCTCGCTGATGCTATTCGCTATATCTAGCGGGGTCACCCCCTGCTTCATTTCCTTCACACTGCCGTCGGGTAGTGTGATATGTATCTGATCAGACATAAGTGGTGTGTTGTAGTCGACTATATAATAAGGAGACTCTTGCTCGCAGCAATCATCTCAAAAAAGGTATATACGCCACAAAGGTACAAAAAAAGCTCTCACTCTCCATCCCCGCAAAGGACGCACGCACTCCCGCGGAGCGTCTGTCTTCGAACCAGCCGTGACGTACGGACGCACGGTCGGACGTGTTACGATTTGTATGAGCGCACGGTCTGTGCGTCCGTCCCCGTTAAAACCTTGACGCTGTAACCTTTGACACAACGGACGCATAGCCCGTGTGTCCCTGTCAATGTTTACGGAGTTATGCTTTGTGCCAAAGTGTGGCGTCGTCTCGTAGGTGCGAGCGAATCTTTAGCGAGTTGCACGTGTCGACTTGGCTACCTATATATAATGTGGTAAATAGCCCGGAAGGGTCGTCCCAGGGACGAAAATATCTCACCCCGTGTGGAACGAAAAAATCCCAAGGTGGTGGGATT
>URKO01000269.1 GCA_900548415.1 uncultured Porphyromonas sp. | reverse complement strand
GATGTGCGAAGTCGTACATGGGATAAATGCACCACTGATGAGTGGTGCAACACGCTCGAGGATATCATCGCCTTCTCTGAGCGCAAGGCTGGACACATGGTTCAGATCAAGACGCCTGACCTCGGTGGTGTCAACAACGCTATCGAGGCTGTCCTCTACTGCAAGCAGCACAACATGCGCGCTTATCTGGGTGGTACTTGCAATGAGACCAACCGCTCAGCAGAGGTTTGCGCCAATATCGCTATGGCTACCTCTCCTTGCCAGTGCCTCGCTAAGCCTGGTATGGGTGTTGATGAGGGATACATGATCATCTTCAACGAGATGAGCCGTGTACTCGCTCTCAAGGATGTGCTGAAGTAGATTTTAGAGATTAGAAGTTAGAGGTTAGACTTTAGCCAAAAGCCAACAGCCAAAGGCTAACCTCTAACAGTAAAACAGAATATCGAGATATGACTCCAATAACAGACGAAATAAGAGTACTCTCCACGACAGCGATCCTCGGATATGGATTTCCCGAGGCATCCTTTCGTGAGGGAATGAAGCGCAAGCCCCACGTCATCGCAGCAGATGCTGGTTCGACAGATCCAGGTCCTTACTATCTAGGGGCTGGCGTGAGCTTCACCGATCGCAACTCCGTGAAGCGTGACCTAGAGATCATGATCCAGGCCGGTGTCGAGAACAAGGTCCCCGTAGTCGTCGGCTCTGCCGGCGGCTCTGGTGCCAATGCTCATGTGGACTGGGTACTAGAGATAGTACGTGAGATCATTGCTGACAAGAAGCTCTCGCTACGCCTAGCCGTCATCCGCTCTGAGTTTGACAAAGAGACCATCCTCCGTGAGTTTGACAAGGGACACATCACGCCCCTAGCACCAGCTCCCGAGGCTACAAAGAAGGACATCGAAGATTCCGTCCGCATCGTCGCTCAGATGGGCGAGGAGCCTTTTGTAGAGGCTCTCAAGGGTGGCGCTGATGTCATCATCGCAGGTCGTTCGTACGACCCCAGCGTCTTCGCTTGTCTACCGATCAAGGAGGGCTTTGACCGTGCACTCGCACTGCACATGGGTAAGATCCTCGAGTGCGCTGCTATCTGCGCATTGCCCGGTAGTGGTAGTGACTGTATGTTTGGCTATCTGCGCAAGGATCACTTTGTCCTTGAGCCACTTTCCAAGGATCGTAAGTGTACGACCCTCTCCGTAGCTGGTCACACGCTTTATGAGAAGACCGATCCTTACCATCTCCCTGGTCCTGGTGGTGCGCTCGATCTGCACGGATGTCACTTCGAGCAGATTGACGACAACAAGGTCAAGATCTCCGGTACCGTCTTCGAGCCCACCGATGGCTACTTCCTCAAGCTCGAGGGTACCCGTCTCGTAGGCTACCGCACCATCTCTGTTGCGGCTACGACAGACCCGATCATGATCAGCAAGATCGACTCCATCATCGAGAGTGTCAAGGCTCGTGTCAAGGACAACTTTGACAACTACGGCATCAAGGACTACTACCTCGACTTCAAGATCTACGGCAAGAACGGCGTCATGAGTATGTTTGAGGGTATCGATGGGCATATAGGCTCAGAGCTTATGGTCGTCATCGAGGCAGTCGCTAAGACGCAGAAGGAGGCCGACACGATCTGTAGCTTCGCACGTAGTACGATGCTCCACTTCGGCTACGAGGGACGTATCGCTACGGCAGGCAACCTCGCCTTCCCCTTCTCGCCCTCAGACTGCCACATGGGTGAGGTCTACGAATTTAGCCTCTATCACCTGCTCAAGGTGGAGGACCCCAAGCAGTACTTCCCCGTCGAGTATATAGAGTATGCTGATGGTCAGCGTAAATAATGAACCTTTAGATCGTATCAAGCAATGACACAGCACAAGTTAATGGATATAGCCTCCGTCATCCGGAGCAAGAACTCGGGTCCCTATGAGATCACCTTCGATATCATCTTCAAGGACTTCGACATATACAATCAGGTGAAGGCAGCTAAGGCGATCACCGAGCAGACTTTCTGTGATCTCTATCACATCAAGCCTGACCACATCGTCAAGATTGTCTACTTCGACCCAGCCAAGGCGATCAAGTGTACCATCGTCCGCCCCATCCCTTCGGGCAATCTCGGTGAGCGCGACGTCTATGGTGCGCAGCAGCATGCGCCTCTGATGGGTCTCTCCATCGAGTACTAAACCTGACCGCTTAGCGGACATTCCATAGGGCTTTAATAGCTCCTAAATATAGCGTCAGCCCCCGCACGCTCTCCTCGTAGAGTCGTGCGGGGACTTTCTTGTATAGATCCTTAGAGACTGTTGCAAAAGTCAACACTCTCCCTTAGCCTCCACCCGCCCAATCTTCGCTATCCAGTAGGGTA
>URKO01000268.1 GCA_900548415.1 uncultured Porphyromonas sp. | reverse complement strand
TGATGAAGCGCGGCGTGTACTTGTGAAGTCCCTCTGCGAGGAGCTGCATGATATAGCTCACCTCTGGCTCTGGGCGACTCCAGTTTTCTGTACTGAAGGCATAAACTGTCAGATACGGGATGCCTCTGTCTGCTACGGCTGAGAGAGTCCGCTCTAGCACATCGGTACCCTGCTTGTGTCCGTAACTGCGAGACAAGCCTTTGCGTTGCGCCCAGCGACCATTACCATCCATGATGATGGCTATATGCTGTGGTGTCTGTTCTTTCATCATTTAGGTGTCTGCCAATTAGGGTAGCTATCCGATCCGTGACAGGGTTCGCTACGTTTGCCAAATTCATAGGTGATACTCACGATCAAGCCTATCGTAGCATCGCCCCCCTTGATCCAGTCCACCGGCATCCCGTAGGGGTTGTTGAGCCATCTCGTCTGCTCTGTGGGGGTGTCCAGATGAGAGCTAATGTAGTAGATGCCCTGCAGTGCGGCGATCAGGTTAAGTCGATTGCGGAGCTTGTACTTGATGCCTGTCTTGATGCCTGCGCCTGGCAGGAAAGCCATCTTATGCGCCGCTAAGGTCGTGCCGACACTAAGACCAGCTCCTATATAAGGTACCAAAGAGCGGGTCTGCAGGTAGCGAAACTTGTCACTATAATGAGCAAAGTTGTACTCCACCCAGCCATTCAGAGCCAGCAGATGAGAGGCTCCACGGGTAGCTTGATCAGCCACTCTAGCCTGCGGATAGTCTGTCTGCGCATAGCGACAGTCGAAAGGGAGGAAGCTGTATCCGAGTTCGCCCGAAAAGGCCAGTCTGAAGTTGTGATTGTAGCGAAAGACTACCCCTCCCGTTCCTCCTATCGGCACAAAAGGAATACGTCTATTGGCATCTCCTAGATAAGACGCCGCCCCCACAGATCCGCCCATCTCATAGCGATACTCCTGTGCCGTCAGTGAGACAGCACAGAGCATCAAGAGGAGAGAAGCCAGAAGGCAGGAGCGGGTCGGCATAAGTCTACGAGGGTATACTTACTTAAAGTTTAAAGCGTATAGGTTGCCCGATCCAAAGCGTAGGCGTACCGCCCTTGATCCCTCCGAAGAGGTAAATGCGTCCATCATCGCCACGGTAGAGTGCTAAGCCTTGCTGATGCTTCTGTCCCTTCTCATAGTAGGACGATGGAAGTATAGACTCTTCAGTAAGCTGTTGCCACATAGCACCATAGTCTAGCGATACGTAGACACGCATCGTAGGCTGCTCAGCTTGCTTAGGACGAGCCGCCGGCTTGACAAGCAGTATAGTGTGGTCTTGTGGCTCATAGACCATCGCTCCAGGCAGGTTGCTCGGCCAGATCTTGCTCACGACACCAGCATCGTGCGGTGTGAGCCAGTCAAGGCCATTGGAGGTGCTGTAGGCAAGTGCCGTCGTATCAGCGACAGAGCCACCGACTAGAAGTGCTACTGGATGATGCTCTACAATAAGCGAGAGACGTGCATTCTGCTCTAGAGGGAAAGCCACTGGGACTCGTATGCCTCCCTCACTATTGAAGTGTACCCCATCAGCAGACTTCACAGCTACGAGAGGCTTATTCTCCCCTCTATGGTATAGATTGCCCAAGAGATAGGAAGCTCTACCTGGCAGGGCATTGCTCTGATTCCACTTGCCACCTTGATGCTCATAAACGGCCATCTGCCCGCTCTCTTGCAGACAGAGGATCGCATCGCGACCACCCTGCTCCACGATGTCTACGATGGGTGAGTCGAGCATATTAGGTATTGTCACCTCTTGCCATAGCTCTGGCTCCTTGTGTGAGGCACGCCACAGATGTCTCTCGCTGGTAGTACGTGTGAAGTAGTAGTAAGCCTCGCCATTGTCCACGAGACGACTCAACACAATGTCCTCACTCGTGGCAGAAGCAGGCGCTAGGTGTGCAGACTTCGTCCAGGTGTGGGTGTAGGGATCACGATCGTAGATGTTTATCTTGAGCTTATACTCCTTAGTCAGGGACGCGTTTTTACGATGCTGCATGACGATGCGAACTCCCTCAGCATGCTTGGACATATTGACCGTGTCTAGTCCTGACATAGAGGGCTGCTCGACACCTCCTATGTACACCTTAGGGAGCGCATCGGGCGAGGCTACAATCTTCAGCTTGACCGTCCCGATTTTGGTTCCCTTAGGTAGCGGGCGAGCGTTGTATATCAGTCCTTTGCGATGATCTATGGAGAAGAGTGTCTTCTCCAGCTCAGGGACAGACTTGTCACTCATCTTGAGTTCTGAGATCAGTACGCTCTCTATCCGAACATCCTCGACAATCGACTTGCGCTGGCAGCTAGGCAAGCTAATCAGCGGTAGCAAAGCTACAGCGAGGAGTAGGTA
>URKO01000267.1 GCA_900548415.1 uncultured Porphyromonas sp. | reverse complement strand
ACCGCGTTCGATATTCTTAATGAAGCGGGGAATATCAATACCTACCGGACAGCCTTCCATACATCCAGGATTAGCACAGTCGAGACAGCGTTTGGCTTCTGTAACAGCCTGTTCTGCTGTTAATCCTTGATTTACTTCCTCTTTACGGCTGTGTGAACGGTATTCAGCATCGAGTTCATTCATCTCTACACGAGGAATAGCCGTACGTTCTTTTGGCTTCATGGATTTGCGTAACTCCTGCCTCCAAGCAGCATTACGACTTTTTTCATCGATTTCTTTGGTTGCTTCACATTCCGATTCCAGCTTATGCATTTCTTCGCGTTCGATATTCTTGAACGCACCCATACGTTTCAGCATTTCGTCGAAATTCACCTAGTGACCGTCGAATTCCGGACCACCTACACAAACGAATTTGGTCTTTCCACCGATGGTAATACGACAAGCACCGCACATACCCGTGCCATCGACCATAATGGTATTGAGTGAGGCGGTGGTGGGGATGTTGTACTTCTTAGTAAGCAGAGCAACAAACTTCATCATGATGGCGGGACCAATGGTCACGCAGAGGTCTACCTTCTCACGCTTGATGACAGACTCGACACCATCGGTCACGAGACCCTTGGTACCATAGGAGCCGTCGTCGGTCATGATGATGACCTCGTCAGCAAACTCTCTGAACTCCTTCTCCAGTATGATGAGTTCCTTAGTACGTGCCGCAGCGACGACGATCACCTTATTGCCAGCGGCCTTGAGTGCTCGGGCGATAGGGTAGAGCGGTGCCATACCGACACCACCACCAGCACAGACTACGGTGCCAAAGTTCTCAATATGTGTGGCTTGTCCTAGTGGCCCCACGATGTCGTGGATCATGTCCCCAGCGTTTAGAGCGACTAGTCGCTGAGAGGACTCGCCGACAGCCTGCACAATTAGCGTAATCGTGCCGGCATCTACATCAGCATCGGCAATAGTGTAGGGTACGCGCTCACTATGGTCGGTGACACGTACGATGACAAAGTGTCCAGCACGGCGTGACTTGGCAATCAGGGGTGCCTCGACAACCAGCTTGGCTACTTTTTCGGAGAGAAAAGTCTTACTGACTATACGATTCATAGCGTTGTGTGATATGATATATGCTAATCAAGAATGGTCTCGATAGGGTACCTAGAGATAGGTATTGCCAAAGGTACGACTTTTTCACCACCTAACCACTAATTCTACCAGAAATTTGTGTTTCGTAGCTCGATGACCTGTACACTGTAAGGGGGAAGCTTGACGATCAGTGGAGCCCATGGCTGGAAGGCGTAGAGCTGCTCCTGGAAAGCTTCTAGATAGGTCTGTGTCGTCACACGCATCAGCTGCTGTAGATCTCCATGCTCCTCCGAGACTGGGAGGAAGAGTGGGTAACGCTGTGGGTCTGCCGTGAAATTGCTGAGGACGGCGATACCGACTGTGTCGCCAGGCTGTCGCTCTGCGGGGTCTAGTAGTCGTAGGTAACCGTAGGTGCGCTCAGCATTGAACCCTCCCCACTGACGAGCCTGCTCCTGTATCGAGTGAAAAGCTCCTCTCAGGATGACTGGATTCTGCGCCCACTGCATGAGGCGATGATAGCTCTGATAGATCGGGTCGGCAGAGTCACGATGACCCAGAGCGGGGATGCTCCAGTAGTCAAAGATCGAGGTTCGTCCGTCAGGACCACTATACCCCTCGGCATCGACGCCTCTCTCTCCATACTCCTGACCCGCGTAGAGGAGTAGGGGGCTAGGGGTAGCGAGCGCAAGCAGCGTCATAGCGGTGAGTCCTCGCTGAGCCGTGTCGGCAAAGTAAGGCGAGGCAAGACGCACCTCATCGTGGTTCTCTAGGAAGTAGAGCAGCTCGTCGGGAGCGTACTCCTTATTATTGTAGATGAGTCGCTCTTCGATAGCAGAGACCGAGCGCTCCTGAGTGATCACTTGGTAGAGTGTGTCGTAGAGTCCGCTCTTGTCGTAGAGTAGATCGAAGGCTCCCTCCTCTAAGTACTTGTGGTAGTTGTCTATCTGGTAGATCTCTGCGACAAAGGTGACGGGATACTGCTCCTGTACCTGCGGTATGACCCAGTGCCAAAACTCCACTGGCACCATCTCGACCATATCACAGCGAAAGCCGTCTACCCCCTCGGCAGCCCAGTAGCAGAGTATGTCTCGCATCTGCAGCCACGTGG
Organism: uncultured Porphyromonas sp.; assembly: GCA_900548415.1. GTDB lineage: Bacteria > Bacteroidota > Bacteroidia > Bacteroidales > Porphyromonadaceae > Porphyromonas > Porphyromonas vaginalis. The sequence goes on along the minus strand of URKO01000267.1, from coordinate 188 downwards.
CAGGCGTCGGGTCAAAGTGTGAGATCCGAGAGCCATCGGGGCGGTAGTCCACACCATAGTTCAGCTTGACCGTCTCGTACCAGTCGTTGGCAGATGGAGCGGAAGACCAGCAGTCATTGCCCGTGACACGAGCTGGCTCTTCGAGATAACTAGAGGTGCGATTGGGTAACTGGAGCGAAGTGCCTGGT
>URKO01000266.1 GCA_900548415.1 uncultured Porphyromonas sp. | reverse complement strand
ACTTTGGTCCGCTAAACAATGCGGGCGGTGAGCGAAGACTCAATGTCGCCGTGAGCCGTGCAAGACAAGAGATGTACATCTTCTCTACGCTTCGCTCCGCAGATATTGACCTACGCCGATCCAAGGCGCTGGGTGTAAAAGGTCTCAAGGACTTCCTCCTATATGCTGAGACTCAGTCCCTGCCCACCTACTCGCAGACACAGGCGGAGAGCAGCGACACTCTGCTGGCTGATCAAATCGCTACCGAGCTAGCCGCCAGAGGACATCAGGTCAAGACGAATGTGGGGCGCTCTAGCTTTAGAGTGAAAGTCGCTATCTGTGACCCGCAAGACCCCGAGGTCTATCGTCTCGGCATACTTCTCGATGGGGAGAGCTATAACAAAACGCCCACCACCAGAGATCGAGAGGTGGGGCAACCCTCCGTGCTATCTGCCCTCCAGTGGCAGGTCATGAGAGTGTGGAGCGTCGACTGGTTCAATAATAAGGAACGTGTACTGAGTCGAATAGAGGAGCGTCTCGCTACGGCACTCTCCGCACCCGTAGAGGTCAAGGCTACTCCCAAGGCGCACTTTGACATTTCTCAGGAGCAACTCGTCGAGGCGACATCCCAAGGACAGCAGTATCGGAGCTACTCCATAGCAGAAGCCACGGCAAGGGGCTCTATGCGTGATATGGCTCAGCTCGTTCGAAATATTATCGCCACCGAGCAGCCGATCACCTTCGCACTCCTCTGCAAGAGAGTCGCTACCCTCACAGCTGTGGGGCGTGTCACCCCGACCTTGCAGGCTACTGTCAAGGAGCTACTCACTCCCTTCTATCAAGACGAAAGCGAAGCTATATGGCTCAGCAAGGAGGATAGTAGCGACTACCACACCTATCGTACAGACTCTGGAAGAGAGGTGGCGAACATACCTCGTGTGGAGCTGATAAACGCACTTAGCGAGACTCTCAGAGAGCAAGTAGCTCTGAGCCAGGATAGCTTGACGCTCCTAGCGGCTCGCAAGCTAGGCTTCAATCGCAGGGGCAGCAACGTCGATGCGGCTTTTTCAGATGCCTTGGCCACGATGATAGAGGCTGGCACCGTTGAGGCGGTCGGTTCTAACCTTCGCCTCAAGTGAAAGCTGGGTTAGCGGGGGGTATGCGCTGTGGACATTCAAGTAAGAAGAGCCAATCCCGTGGCTCAGACCAATTCACTACCTTTGCTGTGCAACGCAAAGCGGAGATGGTATGATGGTTGGTATCGTCTCCGATCGATAGGAAGATGCAGCTATGACTGAACTCGTACAGATTAGTGACCTGATCCGGTCGGGTCAACCGCTCCCGCCCCTCGTGCTTGGCTACGGAGAGGAGAGCTACTACATCAATCGCCTAGAGGAGCTGGTCGTCGAGAACTACATCCCTCAGGAGGAACGCACGACCCAGCTGGTCGTCTACTTCGGCTCCGAGACGACAGCTCCCGAGGTGCTGCAACAGGCGCAGACTTTCTCCATGTTTGCTCCGAAGCGCCTGATCGTCTTGCGTGATGCGCAGGATCTTAAGAAGAGCTCCGTACTCAAGAAGCCGTACGGCATTGCCGAGCTGATACGCGATGCGACCACCTTTGCCGAGGGTACCACACTCCTTATATTATACCACGACGCGCTCCCCGCAGCTGCCAAGAAGAATGCGCAGGCACTCAAGTCGCAGGTGGCGCTCATCGAGTCGACACCCGTCAGACGTGACAACGAACTGAGAGAGGCGATGATCCAGATGGCTGAGGGGCTAGGCTTGCAGCTGGCTCCGCAAGCGATCTCGACGCTGATCGAGCGGGTCGGATACGACCTGGAGACGCTCTACTCGGAGCTGCAAAAGCTAGCCATACCAGCCAAGGGCGCCGGCGGACTCATCTCACGTGCCATGGTGCAGCAGGTGGTGAGCAAGTCGCGCAAGTACGGTCCCTACGACCTGCTCAATGCGGTGCAGCGACGCAAGGACGATGAGGCACTGCAGATAGCACTAGCCATGGCGGAGGACGAAAAGCGATACCCCGTACCGCAGATCGTCGCTTCGCTCTACGGCTTCTTTGCCAATCTGATGGTAGCGCACTACCTGCCGTCCAATAGTCAGAAAAACATACAGGAGGCACTCAACCTAAAGTATGAGTCGATGGCACGCATGTACCAGTCGGCCATGCGCCTCTACTCTAAGCAGCAGACGCTCAACATCATCTCCGCCATACGACGTGCTGACGGTGACGCCAAGGGTGCCCACGGGGTCAATGCATCGGCACGCACCATCTATCTAGACCTCCTGACGCAGATCTTTGCGCTGAAGTACTAAACGAAGACTCTTCGTAGTTTCCCAAAAACTTTCCAGCCTTGGAAAAATAAATTTCCAACGCTGGAAACTTTCTTTTCCTCCCTTGGAAATTTTCTTTT
>URKO01000265.1 GCA_900548415.1 uncultured Porphyromonas sp. | reverse complement strand
GGCACTTGGCTGCTTGCGCCTCAGATAGGGAGCCGCTCTTCGTAGCTTCGTACTGCTTGCGTAGCTCGCGCCACAGAGGTATGCGCTTTTTGTCGGCCTCTCGCAGGGTGCGGTCTAGATAGGTAGCCTCTTCTGCTGTCAGCTCTAGCTCCTGAGCGAAAAACTCCTTGCGTAGCTTGACCAGCTCCTCTCTACTGCGACCATCTGTCTCGCTGCGGGTCTGCTGTGCGGTAGCTATATTGGGCAGGAGTAGTAGGGGCAGAAGTATAAATAGTATGTGGTAAAGCTTGCTTCGTGTCATATCGTGTCTAGGCGTTGTCATCAATTAGATCTCCTCGCTAGAGAGGCCCTCCAGAGTCTCTCCTATGGCGTAGTCATCGATGAGGATGTCTACGCAGGTCTCGTATAGGTAGTCAGCATACTCGGCATCTGTGAGCGGTGTGACGCTGAGATCATAGACCGAGCTAGCGACCTCATCACTAGAGCGCAGTGGCTCCTGTGTAGATACTTGCCATACACCCCAGAGAGCTACCACGGCTATGAGTGCAGCAGCGATAGCCGTCCACGGACGTAGTCTCACCCATAGCTTAGCTCTACGATGAGCCCTAGGTACCTCCACGGCGTCTGCCACAGGTGCCTGCTCGTCGAGCGGTATCTGCGCTAGGATGCGAGTGGATAGGTCATCAAAGTACCCCTTAGGAACATGGTAATGCTCCAACCGCTCCGAGAGCGAGGGTATCTGACGGATCAAGTCTTCTGAAGGTGTAGGCATAAAACGTAACTATATAGGGTATAAGTGCGACCTCGTGGGGAGGCCTCTGCTTATACCCTATTGGATGCAGGTAGGTCTGGTAAGTTTAATTCAAATTAGAGACATACTGCTGAATCTTCTTGACAGCGTGGTGATAAGATGCTTTGAGTGCTCCCTCTGAGGTATCTGTGATGGTTGCAATATCTCGGTAGGGCATCTCGTCGAAGTAGCGCATCTCAAAGACCTGTCGCTGCTTGGGCGGGAGCTTATCGAGAGCTTGCTGTAAGATCTGCTCACCCTTGTCTCCATCGAAGTAAGGGTCTGCCACGGCACTCTCGAGGAGGTAGCTGGTCTCTTCGCTGACTGCGTACTCGTTGTCTGCGATGCGCGTTTTCTTTTTGTTATAGTTGATCGCCTCAAAGAGGGCGATGCGATAGATCCAGGTGTAGAACTTCGCCTCTCCTCTGAAGGAACTAAGGTTTTGCCACGCCTTCAGAAAGGTCTCCTGTAGCACATCATCCGCATCGTCGTGCTGCCTGACGATGCGACGGATCAACCAGTAGAGCTTCTCCTGGTACATCCGCACAGCCTCTGTAAAAGCGGCAGCGCGGGTCTTGGAGTTCATAATCTGCTCCTGCAGTTCATCTTCGGTCATGCTAAGTGGACACTATGGTGGTGTAGCTACAGCTAGAAGAAGGGGAGTCTACGGTCGTTTTGTCGCACCTTTGACTAGATAGACATATACGGGGAAGTGGTCTGAGTAGCCTCCCTGCCACTGCCCGCCGACGAAGGTGCGGAGCGTGTATCCCTTGTACTGCCCACTCTGCTGGATCATAAATGGTTGCTTGAAGATAAAGCCCATATCGGTCGTCTCGGGATCGCGGTATAGTTGCCACGTCGTAGGATTGCTGCCGATGAGCTCTCCGTTGACAGCGATGATGTCAAAGAGGTTCCACACGTCACGATAGGCGAGTGTGCCCATACCTTTATTGTATAGTTGTAGCATCGGAGTGTAGTAGTCCGCAGGCTTTAGTCCATCAGGACTAGTCTGTGTGCCGAGGCCTTCACGCACACTGGGGCTGATGGGGTCATCGTTGAAGTCTCCCATCATGATCACTTTGCTGCCAGGGAAGAGCGTATAGAGCGAGTCAGCTACGCTGCGCATCGTCTGAGCGGCTGCCATACGACGGTGCAGTGAGACCGCCTCACCACCACTACGTGAGGGCCAGTGACCCACGAGGACATGTACAATCTCGCCATCGAGGAGCCCCGAGGCATAGACCACGTCTCTTGTCTTGATCCACGGCTCGTTAGGTATCTCCACGGCTCTGGCTCCTGATGCGAAGACTTTATAAACCTCTGGCTGGTAAAGTATAGCGCAGTCTATACCGCGTAGGTCGGGAGAGTCGTAGTGTACGATATCGTAGTGCTTGTCTCGTAGTGACTCCTCAGCGATCAAATCCTCTAGGACACCGCGGTTCTCTATCTCAGCGACTCCGATGATGGCGGGACCGTCACCTCCGATGAGCGAAATGACGTGTGACATGTTGCGGAGCTTGTGCTGATACCGCTCGGGCGTCCAGCGATTGCCTCCCTCGGGGAGAAACTCCTCGTCATTGTTCTCCTGATCGATCGTGTCGAAGAGGTTCTCTAAGTTATAGAATGCGACCGTCACCCGCTGTGGTGTGGTGCTCTGCTGTGCAGATATGATCCCGAAGGAGAGTGCTAGTAGG
>URKO01000264.1 GCA_900548415.1 uncultured Porphyromonas sp. | reverse complement strand
GCAGACGAAAACTTTCCCCTAGACACCGTTAGACGAAAAAACTATTATGGAAAATCTTTGGAATAGTATCCTAGACGACTTCTCGCACTTCACACTGTCGAGCTTCTTCGCTACCTTTATGATCCTCTTTGTCTCTATAGACATCATCGGAGCTATACCGATCGCACTGAGTCTCAAGGAGAAGGGTAAAGTCTTTCACCCCAGCAAGGTAGCCATCATCTCGTGCCTTATGTTCATCGCCTTCCTCTTCGTCGGTGAGCCACTACTAGGCTTCTTTGGAGTGGATGTCTCGTCCTTTGCCGTGGCGGGTTCGATCGTCCTCTTCGTGCTAGCTGTCGAGATGATCTTCGGCATACAAGTCTTTCAAGACGATGATCCCTCGGGCAATGCCGATATCGTGCCACTCGTCTTCCCGCTCTTTGCAGGTGCTGCCTCCTTTACAGCGATCCTGACGATGAAGTCCTCTGGGACGGCGACCTCGACGCTTTTCGTCGCTATCCTCCTCAACGTCGTCTGTATCTACCTCATGCTACGGACGGTGTCGCTACTAGAGAAGTGGCTTGGTAAGGGCGGAATCTACATCCTGCGTAAGTTCTTTGGAGTCGTCCTGCTAGCCATCTCGGTACGCTTCTTTATGGAGAATCTCATGATCATCCTCGAGCCATTCTTTGGCGAGTAAAGGGACCGACACACATCAAGCGTAGAGGCTCGCCCCAATCGGGACGAGCCTCTGCTTTTTAGTAAACTGCTATGAGCAGCCTACGTTCCCCTGTGCTATTGAAGCAGCTGTCCTCTTATTAAGGAATGAGACACTTGACCGACTCAACGGGTGTAGCAACGATGTAGAGTCCCTCGGAGAGATTTACTAGCGGTATGTCGCATAGCCCATCAGCGTCAGACTGTGTCTGCAGCAGTAGCTGACCCGTCATATCATAGAGCGCGATCGGGGTGTCTGCTGTAGCTGTGATGTGCAGCATGTCTAGAGCCACGCTCACCCGCAGAGACGCTTCAATCGCAGGTGCGGGGAGAGGCTCATTTGCTATTGGGAAGCCAATAGGTGCCCCATTGTCGCCACGAGTGCCTCCTAGGTAGTCGCTCATCTCCCAGCCCTGTGCGTGAGCAAGGTAAAGAAGCTCCTTCTGGAATGCGTTGTCAGCACTCTCACCCTGACTATTAAGCCAAAGAATCGTCGCCCGCTCCTCTTCAAGACGCTTGGGCAGGCTAGCGATGATCTTCTTACCCGCCTCGACGGTCAACTTATTGCCGTAACAGGAGAGCTGGTTCAGCAGCGGCATACCACTCAGCTGGATCTCTGTAAGCTGATTATTGTGTAGCCTGAGCGTCTCGAGGTGTGGCAGATCGGTCAGCTGGATAGAGGCTGGCTGATAGTCGTGTAGCTCCAGATCGTGTAGGTAGTGAGCCTTGGTTAGTTCTATACCCTTAATATTGGCTCCGCTGATGATCAGTCTGTAGACGTCACCACGTAGGATTAGCTCTGTGCCCTCTAGGGTGTAGGTGACAGGCTCCTTTGAGTTGCTGATAGGCTTGGTCGTGCCAGTAGACTCGATCAGGCCTAGCCCCAATAGGGTGAGCTGTATGGTGCTACCCACCTTGTCAAAGGTGAGCTTGATCACCCCCTCGCCCATATTTGGAGCATCAGAGCCACGGTAGTCAAGTCCCTTACCAAAGTCTGCAAAGTCCGCATAGTCCACCACGCGCCACTGCTTACCTAGTGCCTGATCCACAAGGGCTTTGGGGCACACATTGCCCTCTAGAGTACTGGGTGTATTAACCACCTTAAAGAGTCCTCTAGTCATCCCTGTACGATCGGGCAGCTTGTCAACGATTTGAGCCATCTGCGGCTCCTTGATCTGATTGTCGTAGATATCCAGTTGACGCAGTGGAGCGTTGGCCGGGAGTGTTATGTCTGCGATGCGATTATTGTTGCATAGTAGCTCCTCTAGATGAGTCTGTACGGAGAGATCGAGGGAGCTGATGTTGTTGTAAAAGAGGTGTAGCCGCTTAAGCTCTTTCTGCGCCGATAGATCTATCTGCGAGAGGTTGTTGTGTCCCATCTGCAGAGAGATGAGCTTAGGATTGTTGCTCAGGTCGATAGAGGATATCTGCAGGTCGCCACAGTTTAGCTCTTCAAGCAGCGGGCAGTGCGTCACATCGAGACCCTTAAAGGGGTTCTTGCTACAACTCAGCACGCGTAGCTGCTTGCTGTGTGAGAGATCTAGACTCGTGAGCTTGGCATAAGCGCAGGAGAGCTCCTCGAGTTGTGGATACTTAGCTAGATCAAGTCTCTGCAGCTTGGTGCCGTAGATATCTAGAAGGAGCAAGTTAGGATGCTCTCCCAGCGTCAGCGTCTCAAGGGCTGAGCAGTTAGATACGGAGAGACGCTCTAGGGAAGCTAGGTGCGCTACGTCTAGGGAAGTGATCTCGTTATCTCCACATGCTAAAGAGCGCAAAGCCACATTTTGCGTTAGATCGAGCGAGCGAATTTTGT
>URKO01000263.1 GCA_900548415.1 uncultured Porphyromonas sp. | reverse complement strand
AAACTGCACAAGCTCCTCGGCGAAGGCATCGATATTCCGACCCTACTCCCTATCTCCCCCACCAAAGAGACTCGAAGCACCCTCTTCCGCGAGAAGATTGTTGCCGAGGAGCAGCTTGCTCTCCTAGACCGCATCAATGCACTCTACGTAGCGATGACACGTGCCAAGAGCGAGATGCACCTCATACTCAGTGAAGACAAGGGGCGACCGGGTATGAGTATCAACTTCGAGCGACTCATCTCTGAACTAGTCACACAGATCCAAGAGCCCACAGCTAATCAAAGCCCTGTCTCATTGGAATTGGAGATGATCGACCTCCAATACTCGGAGCTCAAGGTCTCGCCGTCAGAAGATGCGGAGATTAAGCAAAGGATCTTTTACTATCAGACCGATCCTACCACCGCATCGCCTAAGCCTACGACAGACTCTGGCGACGCCTCACGGCTCGCCCACATACCTGGCAGAGCGCAGACAGGTGCGCTAGCCCAGCTACGCGTACGTCGCTCCCAGAGCGTCTCCTATCAGGCGCAAGATGCCGTGCGCAATGGTCTCTTCCTCCACGCCTTGCTGAGTGAGATTGACTACCTAGAGCACGACGAGCTACTGAAGCTACTCGATATGAAATGCCTGCAGGGACTCATCCCGCAAGAGCAGCGTGACGCTCTAGCTAAGCTACTAGAGCAGGCACTCACAGATCCCCTAATAGCCGAATACTACGATCGAAGTAGTGGGTGGCAGGTGATCAATGAGCGAAGCATCGTCCGCCTCTCACGAGACGCCGAGAGCGAGACCAGACAAGCCCGCATAGAGCGTCCCGATCGTATCCTGTACGACGATGAGGAGCAGCAAGCTGTCATCATAGACTACAAGAGTGGCGACGAGGCGCAGCAGTACACGAGTCGCCACAAGCGCCAACTGCGTAGCTACCGCAAGGCACTCCTCGAGAGTGGCTTTCAGACAGTACGCGCCTACCTCCTCTACCTCTCTGCCGAGGGGCACCAGATCATCGAGGTAGACTAACCGAAGACCGTTGCATAAAGGCGAATCGCTGTGTTGCTTTCAGGATTCGGCTTCGGTCACATACGGAGGTATGTGAGCTTCAGACCTCACCCTCAGCGCCTTGCGCTTCATCCTTTCTGCAAAGTCAGGACAATCTTGCAAGCAAGATTGTGAGACCGCATCAAGCCACCGTCCTACCCTAGCGGCAAGCAATAGATCAAAACAAAAGGCCGCCACGTCTATACTACGTGACGACCTTTTGTTTTGTTATGCTTGTACTGCTCTAGAGCAAGCTCTTAGAGCATACGCTTGACTTACTCGGCAGCTGTAGCTGTCTCCTCAGCCTGAGCCTCTGGAGCCTCAGCCGTCTCAGCGCCCTCCTCAGCAGGAGCCTCAGCAGCGGGTGCTGGTGCAGGAGCAGGAGTCTCAGACTCGATGACGGCGTGATTCTCTGAGATGACGGTAAAGGTGATCGGAACGATCACATCGCGGTGCAGACGTACCTGCGCCTCGTAGTCGCCTACCTCCTTGACAGCCTTCTTGATCTGGATGATCTTGCGATCGATCTCGAAGCCCTTCTCAGCGAGTGCCTCAGCGAGCTGGATGTTCGTTACAGAGCCAAAGATGACACCATACTTAGATGTCTTAGCCTTGATCTCTAGGTGTAGACCATCGATCTTCTCGCCCAGAGCTTGCGCCTCCTGCTTGATAGCTTCGAGCTTGTGCGCTCTCTGGCGTAGCTCCTCAGCAAGCATCTTCTTAGCGCTCTCGCTAGCGATGACAGCCTTCTTCTGAGGGATCAGGTAGTTGCGTCCGTAGCCGTCCTTGACGGTTACGATATCATCCTTAAAGCCTAGGTTGATAATGTCTTCTTTCAGTATTACTTCCATTGTCTTATCGGTCTCTAGGTGATGATTACTTCATAAGGTCCGTTACGAAGGGTAGCAGAGCTAGGTGACGAGCACGCTTGACAGCCTGAGCTACACGACGCTGGAACTTAAGGCTATTGCCTGTGATACGACGTGGGAGGATCTTACCCTGATCGTTGAGGAACTTCTTGAGGAACTCGGGGTCCTTGTAGTCCACATACTTGATGCCAGCCTTCTTAAAGCGGCAGTACTTCTTCTGCTGTACCTCTCCTGGGAGTGGTCTGCTATAGCGACCTCTTCTTGTTCTTGCCATGATTACTTCTCTGCTACAGGGTTACTTTTCAGTGAGCGACGCTTCTCAGCATACGCATGGTGGAACTTGTCCTGAGCGATCGTTAGGTAGCGCAGGACCGTCTCGTCACGTCTCAAGAGTGTCTCAAAGGGCTTGATCACTGAGGGCTCAGCGTCAAACTCTATGAAGTGATAAAATCCGGTAGACTTCTTCTCGATGGGATAGGCGAGCTTCTTGAGCCCCCAGTGCTCATCGTTCACAATCGTGGCACCTGCAGAGGTGAGATGTGAGGTGAACTTATCTACCGCTTCCTTCATCTGAGCATCAGACAAAACGGGAGTTAAAATGAAAACGGTTTC
>URKO01000262.1 GCA_900548415.1 uncultured Porphyromonas sp. | reverse complement strand
GTGAGCGTCCTGGCGCCCATCTGCCCGTTCTGGGCCGACGAGCTGTGGCACGAGGCGCTCGGCTGCGAGGGCAACGCTTACACCGCCGCCTGGCCCGAGTTCGACCTGGCCGAGTCCATCGAGGACACGGTGCAGATCGTCGTCCAGGTACTCGGCAAGGTCCGTGGCCGCATCGACGTGGCCCGCGATGCCTCCAACGAGGAAATGCAGGCTGCCGCCGAGACCGCCGTCGCCAAGTGGCTCGACGGCAAGACGGTCGTCAAGGAGTTTCTCTACCACCTCCTCTCAGGCTGCTATCGTATCGTGCGCTCGCCAAAGAGCTACAACTCGCAGCTAGGCGTGCCGCTCTCGATACTTAATATGGAGGAGGAGCATACGCTCGCTATCTTTGAGGCGGGGATCTCGATGCCGATGGAGATGCTACGCCTCCAGCGTATCATACGGCCGACGCTCGGTATATTGACCAACATTGGGGCAGCGCATCAAGAGAACTTCGTCTCGCTCAATCAGAAGATCGAAGAGAAGCTTCAGCTCTTTGTCGATGCTGATCACTTTGTATACGATGCCGACAGTGATGAGATACAGCGAGGCATTGACAACCTAGGACTTTCGGACAAAGCTATCGGCTGGAGCCTTACCCCAGGCAAAGCTTACTACCACGTCTCCTACAGCAATTCAGGAGACGGTACTACAACCATCACTGCTCAGCATGCGGATGAGAGCAGCACGGTGACCATTCCCTTTGCGGATCAAGCCTCCATGCAAAACGCTACCCACTGTCTCTGTCTCATTGGTCTCCTGCCACTCACCACGGCTCAGCGCCAGGCAGTGCTAGCGCGCTTTGCAACTCTGGAGGCGATCGAGATGAGACTAGAGGTCAAGGAGGGGCAGGCAGGCAATAGACTGATCAACGATGCGTATAATAACGACATCAACTCGCTACGCATCGCGCTAGACTTTCAGAAGCAGCGCACCGCCACTTCGCATCAGCAGGCGGTTATCATCCTCTCCGATATCCTACAGAGTGCTCAGCTACCACGAGACCTTTACAAGCAGGTGGGGGAGATGATTGCGCAGTATCCGCACACGCTCTTCATTGGTGTGGGACGGGAGCTGTGCAACTATCAGGACTACTTCCAGGGGAGTGGGGATGGGAAGACCGCCTTCTACGAGACGACCGACCAACTCCTTGCCGATGACCTGCTCGGCACCATCAGTCATGCGGAGATCCTGGTCAAAGGGGCCAGACAGTTCCAGTTCGAGCGGATCGTACAGCACCTAGCCAAGCAGGTACATGAGACCACGCTAGAGATAGACCTAGAGGCTTTGGTGAGCAACTTGAAGAGCTACAAGGCACTCCTCTCACCTGAGACACGGATCATCGTTATGGCCAAGGCGCAGGGCTACGGTATCGGAGCTTACGAGCTGGCCAAGGCTCTGGAGCAACAAGATCTCGCAGCGCTGGCGGTGGCACTAGCTGACGAGGGCAAGGAGCTTCGCAGCAAAGGAATCCTTCTTCCGATTATCGTGATGAACCCTGAGGTCGAGGCTTTTGAAGTGATGACGCAGAGTCGCCTAGAGCCTGAGATCTACAACGAACGCATACTTCGTGAGTTCGCTCGTCATGTGGAGCGTCAGGGGCTGAGCCACTATCCTGTTCATATCGAGCTAGACACAGGCATGCACCGTACAGGTTTCACGCCAGATAGAGCGACCCTAGAGCATCTAGCTCAGACCTTACACGAGGTGGAGCCACTGATACGGGTGCAGAGTATCTTTACGCACTTAGCAGCTGCCGATGAGCCGATGATGAGCGACTTCACGGAGCAGCAGTTTGCCCTCTATGATGAGGGTGCTGACTACCTTACGAGCCAGCTCTCTTATCGTCCTCTACGTCACGTCCAAAACACTGCGGGCATCGAGCGATATAACCATCATCACTACGATATGGTGCGTCTAGGAGTAGGACTATATGGTATTAGTGCTACGGGTAGTCTCACCCTCGAGCCTGTCGCTAAGCTGCGCACCACGCTCCTACAGATCAAGACGATCCCTGACGGGGAGACTATCGGCTACGGACGACGTGGGCAGGTCGCTCCTGGCGGGCAGATCGGTATCATACCGATTGGCTATGCCGATGGCTATGACAGACGCTTTAGCTGTGGCGTGGGGAGCGTTATGATCCACGACACGCTCTGTCCGATCGTGGGCAACGTCTGTATGGACACTTGCATGGTCGACCTCACGGCACTCCAAGGCAAGGTCGCAGAGGGTGACGAGGTGATCATCTTCGGTGTGCCAGGCTTGCAGGTGAGTGACCTCGCAGAGCGCATCGGCACCATACCATACGAAGTGATTTCCAAGCTCTCACCACGTATCAAGCGCACTTATTACAAGAGTTAACGAACACTTTAGTACTATTTCTCTATTGAAAAGCTTGACAGGACTTCAAATAATCAGTAACTTAGCGGAATGTTTGAGGAGACCTATCGAAAAGGCTTACCAAGATATCAATACAC
>URKO01000261.1 GCA_900548415.1 uncultured Porphyromonas sp. | reverse complement strand
AAACGCCCTATGGGGATGGCTCTATGACACAGCCTATTACAGATAGAGCACACTACACACTTTACATAGACGATAAGACTGTTTTAGAGAATTCGAAGAAGACTTCTCTTCAGCTCGATGGCATCACCGCTGGAATGCATAAAGTTCGTGTAGTAGCCTCCTATAAGTCTGGGGTAAGCAAGGAGGCTTCTATTACATTTGATGTGCCAACCAATGTGAACAACGCTCTCTTGGAAAAAGAGGCCGTAAGATGCTATCCTAATCCAGCTAACGAGTGGATTGAAGTTGTAGCGCCTAGGATGGGACTGACTCTAAACATATACTCAATAAGTGGAAGTCTAGAGATGAGTGTAGCTTTGGATTATGAGACTACTCGGATAAACGTTGTCAAATTACCTGCTGGCGATTATATCCTGCAGGTTGGCAACATTATTCAAAAACTACTTATCCGGCACTAAAACGTATCAAGAGAAAGAGAGAAACTCTTATATCAGCTATTCAATAGGGAACAAATAAGAAACGGATTAACCGCCTTCTCGAGGAAGACGACTAATCCGTTTCTTCTGTTTTGTAGGAGTGTTATGCCCTAGATATGAAGCATTAGCTTGCCCTAAAAGGAAACAGCTAGAGCAGAGACTTAAAAGTCGAAGGCAGGCTTAGAGCTGGATCCTTAGAACTGGAGCATCCGCTCGATGGAGCGCCACGCCTTCTGGCGAAGCTCTTCGTCGACATGCACCTCGTACTGCTCGTAGAGGAGTGCGTCGCGGAGTCCCTCGAGGGTGATCATCTTCATATATTCGCAGACCTGGTCGGGGAGGATGGGGATCAACTCCTTGTCAGGATAGCGTCTCGTCATCTCAGCCAGCACCTCAGGCTCCGTGGCGATGATGTACTGCTTCAGGTCTGAGACCCCAGGACGATTGATGATCGTGGTGGTCGAGCCGATGATGCAGCGAGGATTGTCGACGATCGACTGGTCGCTAGCAGCTACCGACTCAGGGTGTATCAGGATCTCCGCCTCGGGATACTGATCCAGCATCGTGTGAACCAGCTCGGAGGTGATGTCAGCATGCACGTAGCAAGCACCCTGCCATAGATCCATCTCCCGTCCTGTCACGTTCATGATGTACTGCCCGAGGTTCTTGTCAGGACCAAAGAGGATCGGTTGACCCGTGGGAAGGGCGCGTACGATCTTCAGCGCATTGGCACTGGTCACGCAGTAGTCGGTGACCGCTTTGACAGCCGCTGTCGTATTGACATAGCTGACCACAATGCCGTCGGGGTGCTTGACGCGCCAAGTGTTGATACCCTCAGCCGTGGCGCCCTCAGCGAGGGTACAGCCAGCATGTGGTACGGGGCAGAGGACCTTCTTATTGGGCGAAATGATCTTTGCAGTCTCCCCCATGAAGCTCACACCGCAGAAGACAATCATATCCGCCTCTGTCTCGCCAGCTATCTGTGAGAGTGCCAGTGAGTCGCCTAGGTGGTCAGCGATGCGCTGTATCTCGGGGCGAGCATAGTAGTGCGCCAGGATGACAGCGTTCTTCTGCTCCTTGAGCGTACGAATCTCTGCATAGAGAGCCTCTATCTGTTGTTGTGTCATGTGTAAGTAGTCAGTTAGTGTGTAGTTGGTAGTGTGTCAAGCCTTTTTATTGGATCGGCTTGATCTTCATACTAATGTCGAAAGCACGTACCGAGTGGGTCAGTGCTCCAATGCTAATGTAGTCCACGCCGACAGCAGCCACGGCAGCTAGACGCTCGGCTGTCATATTGCCCGAAGCCTCTACCTTAGCTTGTCCATCGATGAGCTCGACGGCACGGCGCATCGTCTCTATGTCCATATTGTCCAGCATGATGATGTCGGCACCAGCGTCTATAGCCTCCTGCACCTCCTCCAGAGTGGTGGTCTCGACCTCAATCTGTATAGAGATCGGCAGATGAGGACGCACCTCCTCCACGGCAGGCAAGATGCCACCCGCCATGGCAATGTGATTGTCCTTGAGCATCACCATGTCTGAGAGCGAAGCTCGGTGGTTAGTGCCCCCGCCGTCGCGTACCGCCATCTTGTCCGTGAGGCGATGTCCCGGAGCTGTCTTGCGGGTGTCTAGGATTTGTGTCTTGGTACCAGCGACGCACTGCACACATTGGTGGGTGTAGGTAGCGATGCCGCTCATGCGCTGCATGAAGTTGAGCATGATACGCTCAGCCCGTAGCAGGTCCGCATAAGGTGCCTCGATGGTGGCTAGGATGTCGCCCTTGCGCACCTCGTCGCCATCCTCATATTGTGGCGAAAAGGTGATCTCCTCCTCAGGGGTACACCAGTTCAGCACCATGTAAGCCACTTCTAGTCCAGAGACGATGCCGTCGTCCTTAGCTATCAGAGTGGCGATGGCTCGGTCGCTCTCGCTCAGTATGTAGCGTGTCGATAGGTCTCCCGTAGGAGCATCCTCGCGGTAAGCAAGCTCGATGAGCGTGGCAAACTCCTCGCTGTTGTATATATCCGTCATACCTCTTGTGTGCTAA
>URKO01000260.1 GCA_900548415.1 uncultured Porphyromonas sp. | reverse complement strand
CCTAGGGAGGAAAACTAAATTTCCAACGGAGGAAAAAAAGTTTTCCAGCGTTGGAAACTAAACTTTCCAGCGTTGGAAATTTATTTTTCCAAGGCTGGAAAGTTTTTGGAAAGTTGTGGGAGGCGGCACTTTTGCAACGGAGTTGCACCCAGATAGCTCTACCTTTGCCTCCGTAACAGTACATCTATATCTTATGAAGAAGAAACTAATACGTATCATACTCACAGCCCTGCTGCTCATCGGGGCCTATATCGTGGAGCGCACCTGCGCGCTCCCGATGTGGCAGCTCCTTTTGGTCTACCTCGTGCCATACCTTATTATAGGGTATGACGTGCTCGGCGAGGCGGTCGAGGGAGTGGTGCATGGCGAACTCTTTGACGAGCACTTCCTCATGAGCATCGCCACCGTGGGCGCGCTCTGCATAGGCTTCCTGCCAGGTGCCGAGGCGCAGTTCCCCGAGGCGGTCTTTGTGATGCTCTTCTTCCAGCTGGGCGAGCTCTTCGAGGGGTATGCCGAGGGCAAGAGCCGTCGTGCCGTCTCCCACCTCCTCGAGATACGTCCCGACACGGCAAACGTGCTACGCGACGGCGTCGAGCAGACGGTCGCCCCTGAGGAAGTAGCCGTGGGCGAGACGATCATCATCAAGCCTGGCGAGCGGATTCCACTGGACGGATTCGTTATCGAGGGCTCCTCAGCTCTTAACACGGTCGCACTCACGGGCGAGAGCGTACCCCGCAGCGTCACCGTCGAGGACGAGGTTATGTCTGGCTGTGTCAACCTCTCGGGTCTGCTCACCGTCCGCGTTGCCAAGACTGCGGGCGACTCCACCGCCTCTAAGATTATCGAGATGGTCGAGCACGCCACCGATCATAAGTCACGGAGCGAGACGTTCATACGTCGCTTCGCCCGTGTCTACACGCCCGTCGTAGTGATCGTGGCACTTCTGCTCGCCTTCATACCACCCCTCCTGACAGGGAGCTTCACCGAGCACTTCGCCACCTGGCTTTACAGGGCACTGACCTTCCTAGTCATCTCCTGTCCCTGCGCTCTAGTCATCTCCATCCCGCTCTCCTTCTTTGCCGGTATCGGAGGCGCTTCACGAGCTGGTATCTTGGTCAAGGGAGCCAACTATATGGATGCTTTGGCGAAGGCACGTGCCGTCCTTTTTGACAAAACAGGAACCCTGACGAAAGGCTCTTTTACCGCCAATGCGGTGCATCCGACAGCCTGCGAAGCGAACCACCTGCTGCACATGGTGGCTCACGTGGAGCGTCACTCCACACACCCGATCGCTGCCTCGCTGCGTAACGCTTACCCCAACGAACAGGACGACTGCTCTATCGAGGAGGTCGAGGAGCTTGCCGGGCGAGGAGTCAAGGCACGTGTCAACGGCTCCGAAGTGTACGTGGGCAACGTAGCGCTCATGGAGTCTATCGGTGCTCAGTGGCAACCATGCGACCATGCGGGTACGATCGTGCATGCCGCTATCGACGGCAACTATGCGGGACACATTGTCGTCTCGGACACGATCAAGGAGGAGTCTAAACAAACGATCGAAGAGCTGAGCCGCCTAGGCATCCGCCAGCTGGTTATGCTGACAGGCGACCACGAGGAGGTAGCTCGTGAGGTGGCACAGCAGGTGGGCATCACCGAGTACTACGCGGATCTGCTTCCTGCGGACAAGCTGGCACGCCTCGTGACGATCCTCGAACAGCCGGCTCGTGGCACCGTTCTCTTCGTAGGCGATGGTATCAACGATGCGCCTGTCCTAGCGCGTGCCGATGTGGGTATCGCCATGGGCGGACTCGGCTCTGATGCTGCCATAGAGGCGGCCGACGTGGTCATCATGGACGACAATACGCTCAAGATCGCTACTGCCATACGCATCGCACGCCACACGGTCAGCATTGCCCTCCAGAACGCTTGGTTTGCCATAGGTATCAAGGTGTTGGTACTGCTCCTCGCATTGCTCGGTGTAGCCACTATGTGGATGGCCGTCTTCGCCGATGTAGGCGTGACCGTCCTCGCCGTGCTCAACGCGATGCGCGCCTTACGACCAGTCAAGTAAGCCGAGCTTCGTCTCACCCCTAGGACTGAATAGCCCGCTGCCAGGATGCACGACGAGTGCACTCCAGCAGCGGGCTTCGCGCTTTCCAAAGGATCCGATCATTGTTGGAGACTTTTGCAACAGTCTCTGTTGGACTTGCAGGGCTTGGATTAGTGACGTTATCGTTTATCCAGCTATTTGTCGTATCTTTGTCGTAGAGTATCTAGAGGAGTACATAGCCTCTTCGTATTATACAACAGTGTTCTTCCCCATCCTCAGCGAACGTGAGAGTTTACGAGACACCAACCGTTACGACCGTAGGTTGTTAGATTAGGAAAATGTGTACCCTCGACTCTCAGCCGAATCCACTTCTCGCCTAGAGTGCTTGAGACGAGCTCTCTCCGAGAAATGCTATACAGCCCTAGAGCTAGATACATAGCCCCTCTCACCTCCGTTGGCTTGATAAGCTTCAAGAG
>URKO01000259.1 GCA_900548415.1 uncultured Porphyromonas sp. | reverse complement strand
GAGGATGATATCTCGCTCATCACCCTGGACGTTCTCCAGGTTTTTGACAAAGATCGGCTCAGGCATCTGGTCAACGATCTCTTGCAGCGCTGGCTCACGATCTAGCTGCGCCTGTAGCATATCCTCTATGAGTCCTTGCTGAGCTACACTAAAGGATATCACGCCTATACTCTTCGTCCGCAGCTCAGGATCTCGCAGTCTGCGTATCACCTCTCGTATGATGGCTTCTGCCTCTGCGGCATTGGTGCGTCGGCCACCCTTGTCGTAGTAACCCTCTATGGGTACGTGATAGACTTTTGTGTTCTGGTCATCTACTGAGGGGAAGGTGATGAGCGACCCATCGTAGTACTCACTATTAGAGAAGGCTATCAAGCTCTCGTGCCTAGAGCGGTAGTGCCAAGACAGCTGGAGGGCGGGTATCTCTAGCGTGCGACAATCCTCGAGGATGCTCTCCATGTCGTCTATATAAGCTTCCTCAACATCTACATTGGAGGTGGCGAAAAAGCTCGTCGGTGGCATCTGCTTAGGGTCGCCCACGACGATGAGTGCTTTACCTCGAGCTATAGCCCCCACCGCCTCACTGGTAGGCATCTGAGACGCCTCATCGAAGATGACTAGGTCAAACTGCTCCTGCGTCATGTCTGTATACTGCGCCACACTCATGGGGCTCATAAGCATACAGGGGCAAAGCCTCGGGAGTAGCGTGGGTATCTGTGCGAAGAGTTCGCGCAGAGAGACGCCTCGTCCGCCATTACTAATGTTGCGATTGAGTAGACCGATCTCACTGCCAGATACCACATCGTCGGTCATCCGTGGAATGCCTGCTGCTAGTCGTGCATACAGCTCCTTTTGGGTCAGCAACTGGAACTCTTGGATCATCGTCCGGTAAGATTGTATCACCTGATCGAAGAGCATCCCCTCAAAGGTGGCCAGCACCTCAGAGCGTCTGATACGCTCCTCCGCCTTGTACTTGAAGAGTGCCTTCATAAAGGCATCCTTGATCTGAGCGGGCTGATGCTCCCCCTGGTACATGGTTCTTACGACACAGCCGAGGCCGTGAGACTCCAGTTCATCGGCGTACTCAGACCAGTGTAGCCAGTCTCGCATCTTGTCTGAGTGGGTGCTCCAGCGGTCTAGCTGATCAATAGACTCCTCTATCGTAGCGGCCTCTGGCATCGTATCTTCTGGAGTCTCTAGCCCGAAGTGGCGGGATAAGACCGCTCTTAGTTGCTCGATCTCCGCGTGCCTCTTGTGGTAAAGGAACAAGTCATCGATCAACTTGTCTACCTCAGGCTCGGTGATGAATGCGTTGAACTGCTTGAGCCGCTTCATGAAGCTGCGCTTGGCAAAAAAGCGCGGAATGAACCACTTAGCCTTTGCCGCACGCCACTCCGTACGGAGCTGCTCTACGTCTTGTGCTAGGATCTCTGGGGCATTGTCTCTCACTATTTGCTCTTGCTGCTCCTTCGTCTGCTGGAGATCCTCACGATGCGTGAGTGCTTGCCTCAGAGTCTCTTGGCTACGACGCATCTCCTCCACGACCCCTGAGCTATCTGTCAGCATGGCTCGGTCTAGTCTGAGCCCCTTCAGGGGGTGGATCGCAGGCTGTCCGACCAACTTCACGACGGTCTCTAGCCGTGCGCCTAGTAGCTCCTCGACCCCTCTGACACCTTCCGTCATCAGGAGCTGATCCAGCGGCTCCTCAAAGGTGAAGCTTGCCAAAGGCTCTACCTCTAAGCTCTCATAGTGTAGGATATACTCGTATAGAGAGAGCTTGTCCTGAGGATCTTTGTCGTGCAGCGCATTCATATAGTCTATGAGCTGCTTGCGCATCTCAAAGATCTTGTCTGCCTGCGCCTGAAAGCCCTCAGGTGGTAGGATGTGCGCTACTTTTAGTGCCTCTTCGAGCTGGGTGAGGACATGCCTTTTGGTCGCTTTATTGGAGTGTAGCTCTAGGCAAAACGGTCCTAGTCCTATCTTCTCTAGTCTACTCTGCACGACATCTAGTGCGGCCATCTTTTGTGCTACGAAGAGCACCCTCTTGCCCTGATAGAGCGCATTGGCTATTAGGTTGGTGATCGTCTGCGACTTGCCTGTGCCTGGAGGGCCATAGAGGACGAAGGAGTGTCCCTTGCCCCCCTCTATGATGGCGGCTATCTGCGATGAGTCTGCTGTCAGCGGTAGAGCTAGTCCTGCGGGCGAGGTCTCTTTGTCTAGTTGCCTTAGATCTGCGGTGCTCTCTTCGGGATGCCAAGTGAGCTTGCCCTCTACGAGACTATTTAGGATATCATGCTCTCGGAGCGTCTCATGATTAGCATGGATATCATTCCACATGAGGTACTTGCTAAAGGAGAATATACCCAAGAGGCACTCCTCCTCTACGTCCCATCTCTTCTGCTCCTTGAGCGCATCACGTATTGTGGCAAATATGAGCGACACATCGACACCACTCTCATCTCTAGGCAGCGGGTCTAGACCTCCGATGGAGATGTCATAGTTTTGCCTTAGAAACTCTATCAGCGTGACGT
>URKO01000258.1 GCA_900548415.1 uncultured Porphyromonas sp. | reverse complement strand
ATATGTCGTATCGGACGCTCGTCGACGAGATGCGTTTGGATAGGACGAAGGTACTCAAGGATGTTTTGCAGTGTAGACATTATAGTTGTGTAATAGGGGTCATAATGATTCGATGATGGAGGGTATGCAGAGCTTCTCACCATATTGCTCCTGGTAATGTGCTATGCGCTCAGCTATCTGTGCCTCTAGTCGCTCGGCTCCATGCGGAGTCTTAGGGCGATGCTGTGAGAGCTTACGCAGACGCTGAGCGGCCTGACGCATCTCCACCTCACGCGCCTCTTGGCTTGCCCAGTATGCGACGAAGTGATCTGCGATATAGTCAATCGCCTCTTCAGAGGGGTGGGTCAAGTCACTAGCGTAAAAGCGATAGTCCCGCAGTTCGTCATGCAGGATTTCATAAGCGGGGAAGTAATGACAGGCGGGTAGCTCATGACAGAGCGTGTCGCAGAGGATACGAAGCTTGCTCTTTGACAAGTTGCTCTCCGCCAAGCCATCCTGCAAGTAGCGCACGGGACTAACCGTCAAGATCACCTGCAGCGGATGCTGCGCAAGAAGCTGAGAGAGCGTCGCAAGCATACGCTCCTGAAGTAGTTCTAGTGAAAGGTCTCGTCTGTCGAAAAGACGAGCGGGCAGTTGCTGGCAATTTGCCACGGCACGACCATCCTCTGCCAAGTAGTAGACTTGTGTAGTGCCTAAGGTGATCCAGAGCCAGTCCGCCTCCGCTAGTCGGCGATGAGCTGTATGCCATAGCTGAACGGTCGCCTCACACGCCTCCTCGAGGCTCTCGCCATAGATCGCACTATGGTGGCGCAGACTATAGTAGAGTCCGTCGCGCTCTATAATATAAGGAGTGTAGTCGGGTCGGTGCTGCTCATCGCGGAGCAGATCCTCTAGCGTGTCGCAGATGCTGATCGGATTGTAGAGCGTACCATAAGGATTGACCAGTACGTCATACCCTAGATGTCTCACATGCTCGCCTATATGCTCACTAAAGCAGGAGCCAAGTGTCAAGATACGATCCCCATATCGCCCCGCTATAGCTGTCGGTAGAGGGGCTATCTCGATCGGTGTGAACCACTGTATGGATGGTGAGGTGAGCATCTAGTGAAGTGTCAAGGCGCAGAGCCACCACAAAGGTACAAAAAAGCGGGTAGCACTCGGCTGAGCACTACCCGCAATTTAGGGGGAATAGAGTATCTGATAGCGCGTCAGTGCCCTTCCTCTAGAAGCGGCCCACGATTCCTATCGAGTAGTCTCTTGTGTTAACCTTAGCCTGTGCCGACGGCATGGTACTGAGCAGGCTAACCTGTCCGAAGAGTCCGAAGAAGCCGTACCCTATCTCGCCACGCAGATCAAGTCCGAAGGGACGCACGTTGAGATCATTGTCCACGAGCGTATTGACACGCTCATCGAGCGAGCGGGTACGAGAGTTTTGCAGGCAGACGATCTTAGGAACGACCGCTAGCGAGCTCCACGCATTCATCTCACCCCACGAGAGCGACAGACCTACGGGCATCTCAATAGTAAGGATACCTAGCTGCGTCCATGAGTAAACCATATCTGTCGACTCCTGCTTTAGGACAGTCAGCCCCTCATCGTCACGCTGCATAGCGTACTTCTTATCAAAGGCAAAGCTACGCCCCACGATCGAGGCACCTACGTTGAAAGCCCACGGACTACGACCGATCTGAAGGATGCCATAAACGCCAAATTCTCCACGAGTAGAGCTCCAAAAGCGTTGCTTGCCACGCCACTCAGGAGCGGTAAAGAGGTTCCAACCGAAGGATGTGACAAAGTGATAAGAGACATCTCCCATGAGTGTCTTGTAGATGACGGGTCGTCCGTCTTGCTTATGGACCGTACTGACTCGGGAGCGGTTCCAAGCAGCCTGACGACCGCCTCTCGTCCATACCTTATCTATATAGAGTGGTACATTTTGCTCCTGCCCCTCTGGGAGTCGACTCGACACCTCTATCTGAGTATCTTTCTCACCTCGCATCACATAGACCGTACGGTCAGCTAGTTGGATCGTATCACACGATGTCCCTGTCTGTCCTGCAGCTCCTAGCGTAGAGAGCAGTAGGGTGACCAGTGCAAATAAGGGTAATGTATAAACTCTTGAGTACATAGTTACGATGCGATTAGAAGGTGATACTTAGTCCAGCTGTGAGGAGGCCCTTGTTGTTGTACCCGCTCATAGCGTCTTTGACGAGGAGTAGCGACTGAGGCGTATAGTGCACGTATAGTCCGATAGGCCTAAAGTCGATAAAAGCACCATAAGTCATCGACAAGGGTGGCGTAGCCTCTGTCATCGTACGCTCCTTGTGGCGATTGCCATACTGCTTGTGCATGACATACTCCTTGTACTTGATCTGCGGGATCACCTCGATACCGATGCGCATACGATTATTCATCATCGGGCGCATCCCCAGCGTGATCGGCAGCGATATGTATCGTGTCACCAGCTTGCTCTGACGTAGTCCTATCTCCTCATCGTAGTGGCTTTGGTTCAGTGCGTTGAGCTCCCTATTTGAAGTAAAGTAGTAGCCATCACGTAGGCTGTAGGAACGTCCCTC
>URKO01000257.1 GCA_900548415.1 uncultured Porphyromonas sp. | reverse complement strand
GTATCAAAGGTTACAGCGTCAAAAACTGACTCAACGGACGCACGAGCCGTGCGTCCCTACAAAGGGTTACCCGTTTGAGCGGGTTACACGTCATCGACAGCAACACTATCCTATGAGGGGTTGAATGTTCCCCTCATAGGAACTATTCACATAAAGAGGGCGAAAGCCCCACACTGACACTATGGTTTCACACACGCTATCTCGGTCGAGACTATTATATATAGGAGTCATGATCCTGCTGAGCTGGAGCTTCGTCTCTTGCGACAAGTGCATCTATGAGGATCTATCCACCTGCCCCCTCCGTGTGCAGCTGCGCTACGACTACAACATGCAGTACGTAGATCGCTGGCATCGCGAGGCCGAGGATGTGCATCTCTACATCTTCGACGAGGCGGGGCACTTTGTCTCGGAGATGGTCAATACGGCTGCACCCTACGAGGAGCAGCAGACCTTCGAACTACAGCTTGCCCTGGGCAACTACACCATCATGGCTCTCTGCGGCCACAGTATGGGAACCCTCTATGAGCAGAGCAAGCTACAGGCTGGCACCTCGACGATGCAGGATCTGCTCGTACAGATCTCGAGAGCTGAGGACAAGCGGATCGCTGCCGAGCTGCCACCACTACTCTATGGCGTCTCCAAGGAGGTACAGGTACAAGGCGATGGGAGTCGGCTTATCGTTGTGCCGATGGCTAAGTGGACCAACAAGATCCGCCTCGTCATGCAGGACATCTCTAAGGGTGGCAAGTCCAATATCAAGCTCGACAACTACGACTTCCGCATCACCGCACCCAACGGTCGCTACAACGGCGCTGGCGAGGTGCTCACCGACGATGTCCTCACCTACACCCCTTACTATGCTGAGCAGCTCAAGGGGACAACGGGCGGTATCGCCGTCGAGCTCAACACGCTCCGCCTACTGACTAAACAAGAGCAGCGACTCATCATCACGGAGCGTGCTACGGGCGAAGAGCTCCTCAACGTGGATCTGCTGTCGCTACTGCTGCAGACGAAGTTCCACGCAAACAACAAGCTTTCTGATCAGGAGTTCCTCGATCGTGAGGATCACTACGCCGTCATCTTCGCATTCGATGGTAAGCCAGTCACACGAGAGACTTTTCTAGCGGTGAACGTATGGATCAATGGCTGGCTCATCCGTGAGCAAGACCATAATATATAATGTGTAGTATAGAGTAGCAAGGCCATGATGAAGTGCAATAGATATAGCATACAAGGAGGCTCCCGCACGGTCCTTGCGTGGCTGCTCTCCACGATGCTCCTGCTCGCAGCGCTGACTAGCTGTGTGCATGAGGATCCCTCCGCCTGTCCTCCTGAGCAGGGAGACTTCTACCTCTCGATGAGCGTGGCGCCACAGTCCACCTTCCGTCAGGGAGAGGTGCCTCTACCTGAGCTACAGGAGAAGCTCAAAAATGCGGAGGATATGATCAAGTCTGTGCGTGTCCTCATCTTCGACCACGCTACGGGCAAGTGTCTAGTCAACCAAGTCTTAAGAGGCTTTCGCCAACCAACAGACAATAGTACCTCTTGGAGCCATCCCGTGATGATCCCCAAAGAGATAAAGAGCTTTGACTTCTACTTCGTTGCCAACGAGGCGTCGAAGACTTACAACCTGACGACAGCTCTGCAGGGGGTCACCGAGCGCGGACAGCTCACCACGCTTCCCGAGCTGACGCAGATCCCGTGGCAGCCAGAGTTTCTCCCTAAGCTAGCGGAGGGTGGTAGCGGTGAGGATGACCTGATCCCGATGACCGCTATCTGTTCCAACGTATCTATTGATGCGATCAAGCAGATGCTGGGTCAAGGCACCGAGCGGGATCCGTATCGCTTCCTCGCCACCTCTACCGAGCGTCACCCCGTACGTCTGACGCGTGTCCTAGCACGTATCGACATCACGATGCCCGACATGATTGCCAACAGCGTGCTGGGCGACCCCACATCAGATCAGATGCTCGTCCTAGACTATATAGATGACTTTGAGATGGCACTGTACAACGTGCCACGCTACTTTGCTCTCTTTGACTCGCGTTACTACGACGAGAAGCAGTGGACCGCCTCGCTCTACAATCCTATCAGTAATAACTACTACACCAATCCTCAGGACGGACAGGACTGCTACTATATAGAGCGGGACAAGGACAAGGTGCAGCGCAATATGGCTAGCACGGCAAGCACCGGTCACGCTATCGGCGAGCTTAGCTGTTCCGACTACTACACGACGCTCTATGTGCCTGAGTTCATCCGCCAGACGAATGTCGAAGCGGAGAAAACGCCCGACCAATTGGCAGCGATGCAACTCAGGCTCACCTTCAAGGTCAATGAGTGGGATCCCAAGCACCGCACGGGTTATCAGGTTGGCAGACACCCGATCAAAGACAAATTTGATGACCGCACCACGGAAGAAGCCGGTCAGCTAGCAGCAAACAATGCGGGCGTGAGCGACTACTCCGTCATCCGCAACACCTGGTATCAGATCAAGATCACGCAGCAAGACTTCGAGTAGTCGTGCCTTGATGCAGATACCCTTTATCCAACCTATGTCTCATACGCTATGAAACGAT
>URKO01000256.1 GCA_900548415.1 uncultured Porphyromonas sp. | reverse complement strand
AGCCATCTTCTCTACTATTGGCATCTTTCGTAAGCCACGAGGTTTAGCCATTGCGGGAGCTTGTATCTCTTTCTTTTGGCTTATAATCTTCGTCCTAATCTTCGGCGTCTTTATGACGGCTGCTATGGTCGATCTACGCTAATCTCTAGAGAAGCGAGTTGTCTGATAGCTGATTGTGGAGCTGTCGCAAGACGAGGAGCGACTCGGGTCCCATATTGAAGAGCAGGTCGAAGATACTGAGATTGGCAACGAAGCCGAGCGACCCTGCGAAGACTTGGTAGTACGGAACGGAGGCGATAGCCTCTTCGGTGGCTGTGCTGGCTGTGGAGATGGGCGGCAGGAGCTGTGAGCACACGTCAGCTGAGGTGCCGACATATTGCTCCGTCTCTTGCCACTGGTAGGGCAGGTGGATGAGTTGGCAGATGCGCGTGATGAGCCGCTGATTGTGCTGGTAGAGCGATGTGGATCGGTGCTCTTTGTCGAGGTAGAGTGGTGCTAGATCGGGAGCGTAGTACTCGTAGTAAGGTGACGCCCCATAGCAGGTCTCTATGGTGTACCAGTGCTTGTGTCGCCAGTTGTCATGCTCCGCGATCTGCACCGACTGGATAGGGCACTGCTGTGAGGAGCCCGCTAGGACGGGGATAGAGAGCTTCATCACCCCCTCGGCACCTACGATGGCGCAGCGATTGCGGTAGGTCTGCTTCTGATAATACTCGTGTGCCTCTATAAGCGTGGAGCTGTCCAGTAGATAACTCATATAGGCGACCGAGGGAGCGTATGCCGTGGGGAGCACTACCATATTACTGTTGCTGTGATCTCTGAGCGGTGGATCGGTCCGAGGTGGCGCGAGTCTATCGTCTCTGCCGTGAGCGGGGGCTTGGCTAGAAGCCAGTATTCATCTGGAGCCAAGACCACTTCGTAAGTGCTTTGCTGTAAAGGCTGGGGGAGTGGCATAATAAAGGTTTGCCGGCCACGCTTACCCAGGACCAGGAGCTTGCCCTCGGTAAAGCGCAGGGTATCGCTTGGCTCGCCCACAACTCGTAGCATGAGTTTGCTCCCAGCTAAGCTGTCGGCTGTTAGCGTGAGGAGCACATTGTCGCCTCGATGTGGCTGTGCGATGCAGCTCATCAGGTGATAGCTGGTACCGCTGGGTGTGGGCTGGCGATAGACAAAGAAGAAGAGACGTCCGACGATGATGAGTCCTACCATGATCGTCGGAAGTACCCAGCGTAGCCAGGTGGCTCGTCTCTTCGTCGCTATGTCAGAGTGGCTGGCCATGTATCGTGTGCATCATACGTCTCCAGCGTATCTTGCCGTTCCAAAGACCTAGATCCTTGTCTAGCGAGAGCCAGAGGAAAGCGGGACGCCCTACGATATGATCCTCAGGGACGAAGCCCCAGTAGCGACTATCGGCCGAGTTGTGGCGGTTGTCTCCCATCATATAGTAGTAGTCCATCCCGAAGGTGTAGTGCGTGGCGGGCTGACCGTCAATGAGGATGGTGCCGTCGGGACGCTGCTCGAGGGCGTGCCCCTCGTAATTGTGTATACACCGGCTGTAGAGTGCTAAGGCTTCGGGCGTTAACTCGATGGTGAGCCCCTTGCGTGGTATCTGTAGTGGGCCGTAGTTGTCACGGGTCCAGCCGAGGTTGTAGCCTACGGGGTAGAGATTGGTATTGGGGTCTTGCGACACAACGATCTTAGCGACACGGCTATCACTGGCTAGTTGCTGACGCATAGTCTCCGTGAGTGGAAGCAGGTAGAGTGCCTGCAGATCGCTGGGGTCGACACCAGCTAAGCCCATCTCCTCTAGATCGGCTGTCGTGAGCTGTGATGCGGAGACCACATGCTGGTCATCGAGGCTAATGCCTAGATGCTTAAGCTCCTCAGCGGAGAAGCGTCCTCCACGGGTGCAGACCCAGTAGTTGAGCTGCATCTGTTCGGGGCGTGCTTGTAGTTTGCCGTCTATATAGATGTCGTTGTTGCGTATCTCGATGAGGTCGCCAGGTAGTCCCACACAGCGCTTCACATAGTGGTCACGACGATCCACGGGGCGGTAGACGATCTTGCCAAAGACCTCAGGCTGAGCCTCCAGGGCAGCCCGTCCACCATACATCTGCTTGAGGTAGTAGTAGTCGGGGTTAGTCACCTTGGTCGTGACGGTGTCGCCCGTGGGGAAGTTGAAGACGACCAGGTCGCCACGCTGTACCTTTCGGATGCCTTTGAGGCGCTTGTAGGAGAGTTGTGGCTTGCTGAGGTAAGACTCACGGCCTAGGAAGCGATTTTGCGTTAGTGGTACCTGTAGCGGAGTCATAGGCATACGGGGGCCGTAGGTCACTTTGTCCACAAAGAGGTAGTCACCCACGAGGAGCGTCTTCTCCAGTGAAGAGGTGGGGATGGCGAAGTTCTGAATGAAGAAGATGCTGAGCAGATGCACGCCGATGACCGCCCAGAGGAGGTCTGCCAGCAGCGAGACAAAGCCCCGCAGCGTCTTGTTCTTGATGTTGCGATACCAAGACCAATTGATGAGCTTGGTAAAGTAATAGTCCAGGATAAAGGGGAGGAAGACCAACCAAAAGGGCCCCGC
>URKO01000255.1 GCA_900548415.1 uncultured Porphyromonas sp. | reverse complement strand
TTCGCCCGATCTCTTGGAGGTAACGATCCAGCGACGCACTCTCACGATTGGTGATCGACTGATTGATTTTTAATTGTCTCATTGCCATGGCTATACTCGATTTAAAGGGTTAACTCTACAATACGTTCACGCACTCTAATCATCCACAGAAGAGCGCTGTACGCAAAGGGGTACAAATACTCAGTGTACTCAAACCGATTGCAAAGGTCGTAAAAACAAATGACATGAGCGACATTTGTAAGATACATTAACCTTTGAAGGTCTGAGCAATACTCTTTTGAAGCTCCTAGAGAGCGTTGGTTTAAGTCTCTGGAGGTAGCAACAGCTCCATCTCTCTGGTCTTTAGAGAGCCAAACGTCTAAAAGTTTATTTCATCACTCTAAGGTCGACTCCATAATCACTCTAAGATATCCTCCATAACGTCGTCGACAGCATCATCAACAGCGTCGCTCAGAGGCTCGTGTAGGTCGACCGTTGCCTGCTCGCCACATGGAGAGAAGCCCGCAGGTACGTTAAATGGCGTATTCGCTGAGTAACCCAGCGAAGGATCTGCGTAGACCGCCTTCATAAAGTAGCCAAAGACAGGCAGAGCTGCCGAGGCTCCCTGACCATACGCCATGGAGCGGAAGTGTATCGAGCGCTCCTCGCCACCGACCCAGCAACCGGCCACGATCTCAGGAGAGAAGCCGACAAACCAACCATCGCTGTTGCGCTGTGTCGTACCCGTCTTACCGCCCAGAGGCATCGTCAGATTGTGTCGGAAGCGCAGTCTACCACCCGTACCACCATCGACGACCGCACGCATCATGTCGAGCATCTGCAGGGCTGCTCGTGCGGGAAGTACCTCCGTAAGATTGGCCGTAAAGGTCGCCACCACATTGCCATAACGATCCTCGATACGAGTCACAGGAATCGGATCAACGCGGATACCTTGATTGACAAAAGCACTGTATGCCGCCACCATCTCGCTGACCGTCACATCGGGCGTACCGAGAGCCACCGAGACGACAGGGTCTATGTCACCCTTGATGCCGAAGGAGTGGAGCAGTCGAACAAAGGTGTAGGGTGATGTGCGCCCCATCAGGTAGGCCGTGACCCAGTTAGAGGAGTTTTGCAGTCCCCACTTGATCGAGACCATCTCGCCCACCCGCTTAGCTCCAGTATTGCGCGGCGTCCACGCCTTGCCATTTGCATCATAGAGCGTGATCGGCTGATGCATCACCTGCTCACAGGGAGAGATACCCTGTATCATGCTGAGGGAGTAGAGAAAAGGCTTGATCGTCGACCCCACCTGTCGTCGTCCCTGCGAGACCATATCATACTTAAACGTGCGGAAGTCCACATCTCCGACATAAGCCAGGATATTACCATTGTGCGGATTCATCGCCATGAAGCCCGTATGGAGGAAGCGCTTGTAGTATAGTACCGAGTCGCGAGGAGTCATCTCCTTGTCGACCCAGCCATTGTAGCTCCAGACGCGCATCTTGCGCTTTTGGTCAAAGGTCTTGCGTATCTCCTCAGGCGACATGCCAAGCTTCTTGAGTGAGCGCCAGCGATCCGTGTTGTGTAGCGCACGCTCGATAGCATCTTTGCGTTGCTGTGCTGTCAGGTCGCTACTGTAAGGAGCCAGCTTAGAGCCCCGCATCTCACGATCGAAGTTAGGCTGTACGAACTCGCTCATGTGCTTCTGTACCGCCTCCTCAGCGTACTGCTGCATACGGCTATCTATCGTGCCGTAGATCTTGAGTCCATCGGCATAGAGATCGTAGTGAGATCCGTCAGACTTCTTGTTCTTCTGACACCACCCATAGATCGGCTGTGTCTCCCAGAGGAGCGAGTCGATAGCGTACTGCTCTTGATTCCACTGCGAGTAGTCACTTCTCTTAGGCTTCTTGGCCGTCAGTAGGAGGCGCACGAACTCTCTATAATAAGGAGCCAAACCATCGGAGTGCGTATTGCTGGTGAAGTTGAGATGTATCGGCTCAGCCATGGCAGTCGTGTAGGTCTCCTCGGAGATGTATCCTGCTTTCTTCATCTGTAGGAGTACCGTGTTGCGACGATTCAGCGGCGCATCGCTGTCAGCGTGCAGGACGGGGTTGTAGAGCGAGGGATTCTTACACATCCCCACCAGCATCGCTGACTCGTTTAGGTTCAGCTCTGAGGGCTTCTTGCCAAAGTAAGTCTGCGCAGCCGATCGGATACCGATAGCGTTGTAGAGGAAGTCAAACTGATTGAGATACATCGCTATGATCTCCTCCTTGGTGTAGTTGCGCTCCAGCTTGATCGCTATAACCCACTCGATCGGTTTCTGCAGGAGGCGCTGCAACGTCGATTTAGCATGAGGCGAGTATAGTTGCTTAGCCAGCTGCTGTGTGATGGTACTACCTCCACCACTAGCGGTATGGCGCAGCACACCACGCTTGATCACGGCACGCCCCACGCCTCGGATATCGACACCCGAGTGCTTGTAAAAACGCACATCCTCCGTAGCTACTAGAGCCTGCACCAGAGGCTCCGCCAGCTCGTCATAGCTCACGTAGATGCGATTCGTCGAGCCGTGCGCGTAGGATCCTAGTTGCACACCATC
>URKO01000254.1 GCA_900548415.1 uncultured Porphyromonas sp. | reverse complement strand
GTCACCCTCTCCTTAGGCGGAAAGCCTAAGATAACTCCCTCTGGAGGAGTCATAACAGTGATGCGATAGATGGCGTTGTTAACCAACCACCACGCTGACCCCTTCATATCTTCAGGAGTCTTGTATTTAGATGATTCAATGCCCCATGTGAAGGTTATGTAGCGGTCAGGGTACTGCACTACGGTCACACGTTTATCGAGCGAGGAGATCCCATTGGAGACGGTAAAGGTGATCTTCTTCGGGACATTGTTGATAGGTATCTTCGAAGTGATTCTGATCTTGTCTCCCTCGATAGTAATCTTTGGATAGTCAGGACCCGTGGCGGCAATCTTTTCTGTCTGTTCCTCACCTCTAGAATTGACGTAACTGTAAGAAGCTGTGATGTCTTTGATCTCGACGGGGTGCTTAGACGACCGATAGGAGATCGTGCGGGAGCTCACATTGTACATCTCCATGTCATACTCTGATAGCTCGAGGAAGTTTGCGTCGGGGAGGTCATAGTCGCTTTTCTTATGGGTCCAGTCTGCTACGATGAGCTTTTGGCTGGTGATCTCAACGGGCTTCTCGGGGATGGTCGAGCCGATACGGCTGACGTTGACCTTGAGGTCGTAGAGCTTGTTGGAGGCAAGCCACTTGTCTTGAGGGGTGAGCCACACCTTATAGTAATAGGTTGTGGTGACTGAGCTACCTGTAGCTTGGAGCGGGATAGCGAGGAGACAGTAGGGAGCGCGACTAGCTTGGCTACTCCAATTGTTGTAGTAGGAGTAGAAGCAGATCGACTGGTCACTGCTGGTCTCGCGAGCACTGTAAGGGATGGCGGTAGCTGCGGGGGCGTTCGCCTGAGTAATCAGATAGCCCTGGTCGTAAGCATTGACGAGCTGCACCTGGACGGCACCTGCGAGGGTGTAGTTAGGCACCTCGACATGAGGCGTGACACGCACCTTGCAGGCTACACGACGTAGTGAGACCTCGCCGAGCTGCTTGCCTTGGTCTGTCGAGAGATTGATCTGCTTGGAGGTCTTGCCCTGCATGACGAAGTGGGCAGGCTTTGCGTCAGTCACGCTCTCAGTAATGAGCTGCTGGTCTAGATCTGCGAGAGCTTGTGGGGCGGTGAAGTGTGCGACATTGGTCACGACATAGACCTGATAGGTCTCAGAGCCTCTAAAGCCGTCCAGCTTGTCGGCAGGTATCGGTATGATGTATCGGCCATCACTAGCCACGGCTGGGGAGACGGCCCAGTAGAGGTCGCCAGAAGCTTTTTTGTAGAAGAGCACCCACAGATTGTCGATCTTATTCTCATTGAGTGCCTCGACCCCATCCTCGGTCTGCGCACGCAGTGTAGCCATATCCTGTACAGCTAGGAGTAGCGTGAGGTGGGGACTATCGGAGCTCGACGGGTCGTCGGGGCAGGACCCATCCATCCTCTCAGCGATACATGCCGAGAGGAGGAGCAGTGTGAGCGTATAGCCCACGATGCGGGTCACTATATCTAAGAGTCTATTCATAGTATAGAGCAGTGTGTCATTCGTTGATTAGATGTCTCTCTCCTGCACGATAGGGATTCCGGCTGGGAAGCCCTCGATGGGGATCACCAGTCCGCCCATCGTAAAGAGTAGCTGTGTCTGATGCTGGCTCGAGGTATGCTCTCGGGTGGGAACGACCGCCACTTCGTAAGCAGTCTCGCCATCGGCCAGCCCCTCAGTGACTCGGCCTCGGGAGGTGTCAAAGGCAAAGTCTACCGCATTGGTGAGTGTAGCTGTCCAGTGGGTATACTCATCGTCACCCTTGATCTGGATCCTCACAACAAAGGGCTTAGCCACGGAGGTCTTATTGCTGTTCGTGAGTTGTGGCGATATGATCGATATCTTGGGGAGGATGAGCTGCTTATTGACCTCCTCAAGGTCCCACGGTAGGACGCGGGTGGTGAGGAGTAGTGCGTCGTACTTGCCGATCTTGGTGATGGTGCCCGTGAGCTGGTAGTGGCAGTTGCGATGCAGTGCGTAGTGATGGTCTTGTGCATCACTCGTGTCGTCATTAACGTAGGCGGTGTAGGTGCTTAGGATGCCATTGTAGAGTGTCTCTACGGTGAGGATGGGCGCTCTGCCAGTGGTGTCGGTGAGGCTACCTATATTCTCATAGACATAGAGCGGTGCGCTCTCGGGGATGTAGTGGACGGCTGTGCCGTTGTTTGTGAGTTGCTGCTTTATAGTCTGTGTGTAGGTCCAGCTATTCCCCAGGGTAAAGGTAGCGGGCGTCACGAGCAGGCTGCGCTTCGGGAGGTGGTCTATGGTGACTCGCTGGATGATTACCTTGTCGTCCTGAGGCGTCTTTTGCTGCAGGTCCAGAGTGATCTTAGCTCTCGAGCGAATGAGTGAGACCTCCGTCTGGGCGATCTGATCCTTGGTGAGGGTTACGGTCTGCGAGCTTTTACCGACGAGGATGATCGGCTTGCCAGTTGTGCCATTGGGATCTTCGTAGGGTATCTCCATGGCAAGCAACTCACGCTCGAAGAGTAGCTTGTCTAGATCGGAAGAGCACACGTCTGAACTCCAGTCACGTCCGCACATCTCGTATGCCGTCTTCTGCTTGAAAAA
>URKO01000253.1 GCA_900548415.1 uncultured Porphyromonas sp. | reverse complement strand
GGTATCAATACTTGTCTTGCCGTTCTACAACGGACGCACAGATCGTGCGTCCCTACAGGACTCAGTAACACCAGCCAATCGCCAACAGCTAACGGCTAACAGCTAACAGCCACAACGGACGCCCTTTCGCTAGATACCAACTGTGTCCTTACACATCGTTGCTCGTGAGATTTTCTTCAGATCTAGCTAGCGCAATCCGTTGCTCGACAATGCTTTTTTTACTACCTTTGTGGTGTATAAAAGCTACTCTAACCGAATCTGTTGTGGTTGAGGTTAGGTTGCCTGCTTCTATCGATTTTCCCTACTGGTGTATGAATAGATATCCTGCAATCGTTGTACAGCTCTTAGCTCTGCTACTCCCAGCTACGCTGATGGCGCAGACCAGCGCGTCGACGCCGACAGACTCGCTCGCATGGGCAGCGGTAGACTCACTCTCAGTCCTTAATCTAGATGAGGTGGTCGTGACGGGTACTGGTACGAACTACCTCCTCAAGAATGCGCCCGTACAGACCGAGATCATCAATGCGAAGACGCTAGAGAGCTACGGATCAGCGACGCTTACGGAGATACTCTCGGGACTGATTCCATCGATAGACTTCAGCCATAGCGATATGGGTACCGCTATGCAGCTGGGCGGGCTGGGAAGTCAGTACATCCTCATTCTCGTCGATGGTAAGCGACTCATGAGCGATCTAGGAGGACAGACAAATCTCGACATGATCGATCCGACCCGCATCGAGCGCATCGAAGTGGTCAAGGGAGCTGCCTCAGCACTCTACGGTAGTGACGCTATCGCAGGTGTCATCAACATCATTACCAAGAAGAGTCGTGACAATCTATCCATAGACAATAGTACGCGCGTAGCCTCTTATGGTGTGGTCAATCAGTCCAACGCTTTTCAATATAAGTCGGGTGACTGGACGACGCTGACCGACTTTAATCTAAAGCACTCGGACGGCTGGCAAAACACTACCTGCGAGGATCCAAATCGATACGAGCATCCTATCACGAACTCGGTCAATAATACCTCCAATCCCTACCTAGACTGGCAGATAGGGCAGCATCTCTACTGGAGACAGGGCGAGCCGCTCTCAGCCTATGTAGAGGGCAACTACTACCGCAAGGATATTCACCGCCCGACGGGTGTGCCTGACTACAAGACCTACGACTTCCGCTATCACAACACCTCGGCAGGTGCTGGCATGCGCTGGCAGACGCCACAGGGAGCGGTCTTGACGGCTCAGATGCAGTACTACATGCACGCTTACTACTACGTCTACACGGGTGAGACCTGGGCGAAGGAGTTCCTGCCTGGAGGCAAGGAGCTAAGCTTCCCATACTTCCCTGGAGATGTGGGGCTGCAGAGCAATCAGCAACGCATCACGACACAACTCAAGGGGGTCTTCGCACTGCCCTTTGACCAGAGACTCAGTGCGGGTGTAGACCTGCATCACAACTGGCTCATAGCACCGCATCGACTAGATGAGAGTCGTGTCAATGACTTCCGTGCGGGGCTATACCTGCAGGATGAGTGGACACCTACGCGGAGCTTTAACCTGACGGCAGGTGCTAGACTAACCTATCACCCAGCTTTTGGTGCAAAGTTTACGCCCAAGGTCTCTCTCCTCTACAAGCTAGGTCCTGTCAATCTGCGTGCTACCTACTCCGAGGGTTTTAAGACTCCAACGATCAAGGAGCTCCACTACCGATACATTCGCCAGATGGCGATGATCGTACTTCATCTAGGCAATCCGCATCTGAAGGCAGAGACGAGCCGTTACATCTCGGGTAGCGTGGAGTACCATAGTCCTATGGTCAATGTGAGTGTCACGGGGTACGCCAACTTCCTCAACAACATGATCACGCTGGTGACGATACCACGCTCGGAGGCACCTAGTGACCTCCTCGTGTCGTACAATCCTAACCGCATTCGCCAATACAAGAATATGGATAGTGCGAAGACGTTTGGTGCTGATGTCACTGCCAAGTGGCGCATCTACAAGCAGTGGACGCTGATGACCAGTTATAGCTACCTCGACACGGATGCACTCCTCTACGATGACGATAAGGGCGAGATGCGTCAGGTCACGATCGATGGTATGGCGCACCACCGCGCTACCGTGGGACTATCGTGGAGCGAAGCCTTCCACCAGCAGCGCTACAAGCTCGCCGTGGGTCTCTACGGTCGTATGCAGAGTACCCGCTACTATCAGGACGATGGCAATGGCAAGCCCTACCATCTATGGCGCCTCAACACGCAGCAGACGATCATACCCAATGAAAACTGGTCTATAGACCTGAA
The DNA here is from genome assembly GCA_900548415.1 of uncultured Porphyromonas sp. GTDB lineage: Bacteria > Bacteroidota > Bacteroidia > Bacteroidales > Porphyromonadaceae > Porphyromonas > Porphyromonas vaginalis. Next base: position 305 of record URKO01000253.1, on the reverse strand, counting down.
CGTCGGTGTCGATAACCTGCTCAACTACTACGAGACCACACCACACGGTCTGCACTACGGCACATCGACACCGGGACGTACGCTCTACATGACGCTGAGCGTACACTTCGGGCGAGCCAAGCAGATCACGCCGACTAAGCGCACCTCTCGGCACGCTCAGGAGGATGAGGAGGATTAGTCAAATCATCGTTTTCCCCCTAACGCACTACACTTTATCAAGCCAACACACACAAACAAATATAAAATAACTTATAACCCCTATCAACAATGAAGAAGCTATTGACAATCTTATCACTCTGCGCTCT
>URKO01000252.1 GCA_900548415.1 uncultured Porphyromonas sp. | reverse complement strand
TTTTCACGGCTGCTGTTTTTGTCTCACTTTACAGCGTCTATAATGCACGCTCAAAGAGGAAAGTTCGAGGAGAAACTCGCATCACCCTTTGCGGCTACGCACGAAGAGCCACTCCTCGGAGGTAGCCTCATCAACGACCGCTAGTTTCACAGCCTCTAAGGCTTGGTAGATGGCCGTACGGTCCGAGAGGAGGAAGCCACTGAGCCACACCTCGCCGCCTGATCGTACAGCCGCTACGTAGCGGGGCAGATCCTCTAGGATGATGTTGCGGTGTATATTGGCAAAGAGCAGATCCGCCTTGCCAGGGTAGGCGGAGAGTTGCCCAGCATCACCATGCAGTACGCTGATCCGCTCCGAGGGTGCAAAGCCGTTGAGCTGGAGGTTGTGTAGCGTATTGGTCACGCACTCAGACGAGATGTCTATCGCTACGAGCGAGTCAGCACCGAGTAGCAGAGCTGCTATGCCGAGGATGCCCGTACCGCACCCCATGTCGATCATCTGGGCACCCGTTACATCGTAATCGAGTAGATGCTCTAGGATCATCCGTGTCGTGTGGTGCTCGCCCGAGCCAAAGGAGTTGTATGCCTCGATGAGTAGCTGTAGCTCATGCGTCGGTGAGGCTGGTGCCAGCTCGGGCGTGGTGACCAGCATGCGCCCCCGTAGCGATATTGGCTCAAAGGTCGTGCTGCGCCACGCTGCTAGCCAGTCACCTGAGGAAGCTACTGACTGGCCGTAGTGCCACTCTATATTATATAGTGTCAAGGAGCCGGCATCTGTGGCAAGTTGTGTGGCGACCTCCTCGTTCTCCTGCCAAGCGTCATCGGATATGTAGGCATGAAGTAACCCTTTGTCAGGCTCCTCCTGAAAGCTTTCGAAGCCCCAGTCGGCTAGCGTCTGAGCGAGTAGAGGCATTGCCCACTCCGTCTCTCCGAGTTGATCTGTGGTAAAGGTGTAGTGGTGGTACATAGCGTTATTAAGCGGCTAAGCTCGTTGGGGTTAGTTTGTCTCTCTTGATGAGTAGTACGATGATGGCGGTGATACCCTTGCCGATCGATGAGAGGGAGATAGCCCACCAGACGGCAGGTAGTCCCCATCCTAGGTAGATCAGTAGGAGTGCCAGCGGTATGCGTAGCAGATTGCCCACGATGCTGATCACAGCTGGCGTTTTGCTCCGTCCTACACCATAGAATAGCCCCTGCGTAGTGATCTCCGCCATGATAAAGAGCTGGGAGAAGCTAGCGATGTAAAGGTATCGTCCGCCCTCTATGTAAGTCTCAGGATTTGGCACAATCAGCGCAAAAAAGGCTTCGCCCAGGAAGAGGAAGAGTAGCGTCCCGAAGAGACCTATCGATAGTGTCATAAGGATCGTCGTCTTGTAGCCACGCCATACTCGGTCAAACTGACGTGCCGCATAGTTGTGCCCCACGAAGGTCGCTAGGGCAGTGCAAAAGCCTTGGCACGCATTCCACGTCACGCCCTCTAGCTGTCCGCCCGTTGTCATGACCGCCACACCGATAGCACCACCCTGCTCAGAGGCTAAGCGACCCATAAATATGCTGATCAGCGCAAAGAGCGAGTTGAGCAGTACCACTGGTACGCCGATAGCGAAGATGCGTCGGCTCTGCTCTCCTGCGAGCTTGGTCACGATAGAGCTCCCGTCAAGTATCTTGTCGCGGTGCTGCATACGATAGTAGAGGATAGTGCAGACGGCCAGCTGAGAGAGGAGTGTGGCGAGGGCTGCTCCGATGACTCCTAGATGGCAGACGAAGATGAGCAGTGGGTCGAGGATCATGTTGAAGAGTAGCCCCAGCGAATTGATCTTGAATGGGGTCATGCTCTGTCCATGCGCATTGTAAATGCCACTCATGGCGAGCGTCAGGAAGTAACCCGGCAAGCCAATCAACACGATGCGCAGGTAGTTCAGCGCCATCTGGTGCACATCAGCCTCTAGACTGTAGACACCCACGATGGGAGAGCCAAAGAACAGGTAGACGAGTGCCAGGAGAGAGCCGACGATGAGCGCCCAGGTAGTACAGTGGCGAGCGTACTTGATTGCCAGTGGTTTATCGCGTGCTCCGAGGCTCTGCGAGACGCACACCTCGGCACTGATCTTGGTGAGCTGAGCGATCGAGGTGGCGATCCATAGGAGCACCCCGATGACGCCGACGGCGGCCACCTCACGACTGCCGAGACGTCCGAGCCACGCCATGTCGGTGAAGTTGTACGCCATCTGGACAAACGAGGTGGCGACGATCGGAGCCGCCAGTCGCAGCAACTGCTTACGGATCGGTCCTTGAGTGAAGTTTATGCTATCAGTTTTGATGATTTTACCTTCTAGAGAGAGCTGCCATCTAGTGCGACAGCCTCGTTTACAAACTCGGTGCAAAGGTATCAAAAAAGGGGGCAGCACGAGCCCCTCTTTCTCATAATCTCTTCCTCATAAAAGGTAATCTCCCAGGGCTGACGCATTATAATCGCTCTGTCAGGAGCTACACATGAGCGACAAGCGAGGAATAGATGAGCTCACTACATATAGAGACTGTTGCATAAAGGCGAATCGCTGTGTTGCTTTCGGGATTCGGCTTCGGTCACATACGGAGGTATGCTCCC
>URKO01000251.1 GCA_900548415.1 uncultured Porphyromonas sp. | reverse complement strand
CCACGAGCACGGCTACTTCAATGCTGTCGTGACCGATAGTATAGCACGCTCCACCAGTGACTCGCTACAGGCTCGTGTCTACTACAAGGCCGATCTCGGAGCGCCTTACCTCTACGACAGCATCAGCTATATGGAGCCGTGGCTCCTAGGCAGTGGGGAGATTCTAAATCATGCTGAGCTATCCAGGATACACAAGGGGGATCAGTTCAACTTCTCGCAGATCCTCCAAGACCGCAACATGCTGGTCACGAACCTGAGAGACCGTGGCTACTACTTCTACGCGCCCGATCTACTCGTCTATCAGGTAGACACGCTACTCACGCCAGGCAAAGTCTATATGCAGGTGCGGGAGCAGAGTGGCTACCCCAGCTACACCTTCGAGCCATGGCGCATAGGCTCCGTCCACGTCCTACTCACAGAGGATGATCGGCTAGCACTGACGGATACGATGCAGTTTAAGGGGATCACACTGCACTACCGAGAGCATCCGAGGGTGCGTCCTGCGGTCTTTGCCAATAGAGTACAGCTACGCTCGGGCGAACTCTACTCGCAGTCTCTCGAGCAGTCTACCCGTCAGTCTTTGCTGGGACTAGGAGCCTTCTCCTACGTCGACATGCAGTTTGTCGCTAGTGATACGATGCACAACCTCCTCGACCTCTACATCACCGCTGAGCTAGACAAACCGTGGGACTCCTCGCTCTCTGCGGTCTTCACGACTAAGTCCAACAACTTCATCGGTCCAGGACTCAACCTATCACTCGGCCGTCGCAACCTCTTCGGGGGTGGCGAGCGTCTCTCGCTCGATCTCTACGGCTCCTACGAGTGGCAGACCAATCGTACACGTAGCAATCAGGACGTATCCATATCCGACATCAACAGCTACGAGGTGGGCTCTAACCTCAACCTACAGGCGCCACGCATCTTGCTGCCGTGGCTCTATGATCTGCACCTTACGCACGACGTGCAGACCACCTATACCCTATCCGCCTCCATGCTCAATCGTGCGCGCTACTTCCAGATCACCTCTCTAGGACTGTCCGCTAGTTATAGCGTACGCAATGAGCAGAATCAGCACATGATCACCCCTCTGCGGATACATTACAACCGCCTCTCTCGCCAGTCCGAAATCTTCCAGAAGGTCATCACCGACAATCCTATCTTGGGTCTGAGCTTGCGGAGCCAACTGATCCCGCAGATGAGCTACCAGTACACCTTTGACAATATCTTCACAGGCCTAGGCAGTCATCACCTGCACATCGATCTTGGCATCTCTCAGGCTGGCAATATCCTCAACGGGATCTACTCGCTGGCAGGTCGCAACTATCATGAGACTAAAAAGATCCTAGGCGTCCCCTTCGCACAGTTTGTCAAGGGTACCGCAGAGCTACGCTACACCTACGGCATCGATCGCAACCAGAGTTTAGCTCTGCGAGCTGGCGTGGGTGCCATCTACAGCTTTGGTAATATGACGGTGGCTCCGTATAGTGAGCAGTTTTACGTAGGCGGGGCAAACAGCATCCGCGCCTTCACCGTACGTAGCATAGGTCCGGGACGCTTTGTGCCACGCAATAGTCGCTACGCCTTTATGGATCAGACGGGAGAGTTCAAGCTCGAGCTAAACGCTGAGTACCGCTTCCGTCTTGTGGGCGATCTGCATGGCGCATTCTTCCTCGACTCGGGCAATGTGTGGTTGCTTCGTCCTGACGAAAACCGTCCAGGCGGATCACTCCAGGAGATCACCGATGCTAAGGACTTCTTCAATCAGCTCGCCCTTGGCTCTGGCGTAGGACTACGCTATGACCTCAACTTCCTAGTCATCCGCTTTGATGTCGGTGTGGGGCTGCACCTACCCTTCGAGACCACACGTCACGGCTACTACAACCTCCCCAAGTTTGCCAATTCCCTCGGCTACCACTTTGCAGTAGGCTACCCCTTCTAGCCGCAAGCGATGCAACAAGATATAGGAGCTACGTACTTGCCGTGGCTTAGTGGGTTACGGCTTAGCCTCTTGTAGTGCTACGAAGTAGCTCTCTACCTCTTGGGGATAGGCATCGCGGATGATGACCCGCTTATGCTCGTCAAGCAGGTAAAGGACAGGCAGCACGCGTAAGTCATAGAGGCTCTGATCGGTGACCATACCTGTGGCGTCTCTGCCGGTGATCGCATAAGACGGGAGGTGCGATAGACTCTTGCGCCACGTCTCTACATCCTGGTCTACATAGACGCAGAGCCACGACACCTCACTGCCTAGCAAGGCTTGGATAGGCTCACTGTGAGAGAGAAACTCTAAGACATCCTTGCAAGCATTGCATTCGGGATCGTAAAACATCAAGAGGAGCTTCTTGCCCGGACTGGTCTTGTAGAGCGTGCTGGTCTGCCCATTGGCGAGCGTGTACTCAAAGTCTTCCGCCGCCGCTCCCGCTTGATTCTTTTGGTAGAGACTTCGTCGGTCCTCTAGTTTTAACTGCTGGGCATAGTCCAGGATGCCCAGCTTGTCTGCCTCTTCGTAGGTCTCGATAAAGTAAGCCTGGTTAAAGAGCGGTGACTCAGGCGTGTCAAAGTAGCGACCCGCTATGCTGAGGATGACCGAGTCCATCGCTGGGGTCGCCAGT
>URKO01000250.1 GCA_900548415.1 uncultured Porphyromonas sp. | reverse complement strand
GCCATGGGCTGGTGGGGCTGTTGCTCCTGCTGCTCCTGGTGCCAATGGCTACCACGCTCTCAGCACAGACGGCGCGACCGATGACGCGACCCTATGCGGATCATAGACGATTTAACTGGGGATTTCACGTGGGAGTGCATGTGGAGGATCTGATCATCGACAACCTAGGCCCGACGGAGGGGGAGGCGCAGACGCTCTATGCGGCAGTGCCGAGCTATAGCCCAGGCTTTAGCGTAGGGGTCATAGCCAACTACAATCCGCACATGGACTGGAGTATACGACTGCTCCCGACACTACACTTTGGGGAGCAGCGATTGCTCTTTAGGTCTTGGGAGGCAACGGGCGAAGAGGCTTTTGAATCGATGCCGATGCGCACCAGTCAGATCGAGTTGCCGCTACTGGTTAAGTACAGCTCTGTGCGCTTCAACGATACCCGCCCATATCTCGTGGGGGGCGTCTACGGCTTGCTACACATGGGTCAGAAAAAGGGTGCCCCCTTGCAGTTCGCACCGCTCTCAGCGGGCTGGACCTTTGGCGTAGGGTGCGACATTTACCTGCGCTACTTCAAGCTCTCACCGGAGCTACGCTTTGACTTTGGCTTTACGGACCTGATCCGTCACAACCGACCTGACCTGGATGAGGGAGCTAGCATGCGCTACACCAATGCGCTGCGCCGTGGCACGGGACGGATGATCATGCTCACCTTCTGCTTCGAGTAGGCGCGACGGCGCACAACTACTCCTCCGACTCCCACTGAGTAGAGAGCGCGTGGTAGATCCTCTCGGCTGCCACCTGCGAGGCTACACGTGACGGCTCTAGTCGCTGGCGCACCATGCTATATTGTGCTTGCTGCGTCTGATAGGCTGTGCTCTCACGATCGAGTAGTGGCGTCAGTGCTTGAACTAGTCGCTGCGCTGTCACAGCATCGCCCAGCAGTTCCTCGACGACGGGAGACTCGGCAATCAAGTTGACCAATGAGAAGTATCGGATCGGCAGGATATGGTCGAATGCCCAACGCGCTAAGCATCCTGCGGGAAGACGGTAGGCGACCACTTGCGGGGTACCTATGAGTGCTGTCTCAAGCGTGGCTGTCCCAGAGGTGACCAACGCTGCCGAGGCGCCAGCCAAGAGCGGGAGCGTCTCATCCGTGACAAGCTCTATGCGCTCACTGAGATAGGGCGTGTAGTGCGCTGGATCGATGCTCGGTGCTCCTGCGATGACGGCTCGCCATGGGGCGGACAGGAGGTCGATCGCTCGGCACATGATCGGTAGGTTGCGGGCTATCTCCGCTTCGCGACTCCCTGGGAGGAGCGCTATGTAGGGTCGTGCGGTGTCGCATAGCTTAGCATTGCTATCTAGCAGCTCGCCTACGCTCTGTATGCTCGGATTGCCCACGTAGCGGGCATGGACGCCACGCTGCGAGAGGTAGTCCGCCTCAAAGGGGAGGATCGTCAGGCAGAGATCCGTGTAGCTCTGGAGACGCTTGATGCGCCTACGACGAGAGGCCCACACCTTAGGCGGGATGTAGTAAACCACCGGCACGCCGTGACGATGCGCCATCGGGAGCGTGTAGCGCAGGTTAAAGCCTCCGTAGTCGATCGGGATGACTACGTCAGGAGGATTTGAGCGCATCTCCTCTTGTAGTAGGCGTGCAGCTAGTCGTATCTTGCTCATACTGCGCAGCACACTCGTGAAGCCCATGACCGCTATCTCACGGTAGTGGTATAGTGGGGCTACACCCGCCTGCTGCGCCATCTTGTCTCCCCCAATAAAGGCAAAAGCGGCCTTCGCATCGACCGCTTTGAGTGAGGCGATGAGCCGTGCACCATGCTCGTCGCCTGAGGCTTCGCCAGCTATGAGGAGGTATTTCATAGCTTGTCTATCTATTGCTCTAGAGATGTAGCGGCCACTGCTGGGCGACCTGCTCTAGGAAGGGGTGATCTGTCATATCGATCTGCAGGGGTGTGATCGTAGCGTAGCCCTCGATGAGCCAGTAGTGATCCGTCCCCGTACGTTGATCGGGATCGACCTGATCGCCCTGCATCCAGTAGACAGGAGTGCCGTGCGGTGTCTCGGCACGCATATACTCATTGACGAAGCGTCCCGTACCTTGTGGCGCCCACTTGATACCCTTGGCAGGAGTCTTCGGGAAGTTGACATTGAGCATCGTCGTATGCGGTAGTCCATGCTCGACCACCTGTGGGATGAACTGCTTGGCAAAAGCGCATACCTCGCTAAAGTCGCACTTATCGCTGTGGTTAGCGAGCGAGAAAGCGACCGCTGGTATACGAGCTATGGCGGCCTCTATGGCAGCTCCCACGGTACCTGAGTAGATGGCGCAGATGCCGTCGTTGCGACCATGGTTGATCCCTGAGACCACCAGGTCTGGTAGCTCAGAGGCAAAGAGCGTATTAAGAGCCAGCTTGACACAATCTACGGGCGTACCCGAGCAACTGTAGAGCTGATAGGGGAGCTGCGCACTCTCCTCCATAAAGGAGAGCCGTAGCGGTGTGCGGGAGGTAATCTGCGAAGAGGCTCCCGAGCGGGGCTCCGTGGGGGCGACGACCGTCACCGTCGCTATCTGGGCAAGCGTCTCCGCCAGCTCACGGATCC
>URKO01000249.1 GCA_900548415.1 uncultured Porphyromonas sp. | reverse complement strand
AAATGAAACTTCGGAAGAAATGAATCACGCCCACGTGGAAAATAAAAAACATCCACGTGGAGATTTGAGATTCCCCACGTGGATATTCAATAAAGGAGGGAATCGAACGAATTTCCCCGTAAAGATATGTAAATGGAGATTAGAGGTTAGAAGTTAGAGATTAGAAATTAGGGATCGGAGAGATCGGAGGGGGAGAGATTGGAAGGCAGGACTGATTATTATATATAGTGAGTTCATCTATGCCTCGTTTGTCGCTTCTGACAGAGAGTTTGTAATGCGTCAGCTCTGGGGGATGGGGTGGGGCGATTCTATATATGCCTTTTTGTTTACCTTTGTATGCAGATGGTCCTCAGACTAATCATAGAACTTATAAGTTGTCAAGATGAGACTATATGCCCCCCTCCTACATAGTATGCAGATAAGAAGAGTGCCTCTAGGCGTACTGTCCTCTCTCATTGTGGCTATCTGTCTGCTCGCCTCATCTTGTCAGCAGAGAGAGGCTGTCACGTTTACCGCTGCTGAGCGTAAGGCTGCCGATAGTCTTGTGCGGACGGCTCGGGGCATCGACTCGCTGACCCATCTGCAGGCACGCTTGGAGCGTGAGGGGGACCTGCTCGGGAGCATCGTCGCGCTGCGAGTCTTGGGAGATGCGCAGCGCAATGAGAGTGCTTTTGACGAGGCGTTGACTACGCATAGTGAGGGCTTGAAGCAGGCGGAGGCTATACAGGATACGCTGGAGTGGGTGCAGGCACTCAATAATGTAGGTACGGACTACCGGCGTATGGGCATCCTGGACATTGCTCAGGAGTATCACTACCAGGCGTGGAGTCTGTGCAAGGTTACTACGGACACCTCTTTTGTGGCGATCAAAAACCAGGCTAAGTCTCTCAATGGTCTGGGCAACATCTACCTAACGCTGGGCAACTATGAGCGTGCCGACAGTGCTCTGCGCAAAGCTCTCGTCGTGGAGCAGCGGCTGGGCAGTATGGTGGGTGTGGCTATCAACTATGCCAATCTAGGGTCTATCTTCGAGCATCGTGGTGAGATAGACTCGGCGTGGGTGTACTATCGGTACTCGATGGAGGCCAATCAGAAGGCTGGGAGTACGTTAGGTATCGCTCTGTGTCACTCTTACTTTGGCTCTCTCTATGAACAGGCGCAGCAGTATGACGAGGCTGCTAGGGAGTATGAGGCTGGTTACCAATTGATGCAGGACTCTAAAGATGAGTGGCACAAGCTGAACCTGCTCGTAGCACTAGCTAGCGTGCACAGTGCCACACGAGACGATGCGCAGATGCTGCAATACCTTGGTCTGGCACGAGAGACGGCAGATAAGATCCAGAATAAGGAGCACCTAGCTGATATCTACACCCTGTACTACAAGTACTATAAGCGTCACGGTGACTGGCAAGCAGCACTGACGTACTATGAGCAGGCTACTGAGATGAAGCAGAGCATCCTAGATATGGACAAGTTCAATAGGATGCAAAACACTAGTCTCAACATCGAGCGCAACATCCAAAACAGGAAGATGAATAAAGCGAAGATCACGCTCGAGCATGAGCGTGCAGAGCGACGTATAGAGAACGTCACCTTTGCGGTCATTGCACTGCTCCTGCTGGGCTTCTTTAGCTTCTACCTCTACATTCAGCGCATACAGCGTCGCAACCATAAGGAGCTCAAGAAGATGTCCTCAATGCGGGAGAACTTCTTTACCAATATCACCCATGAGTTTCGCACTCCTCTTACCATCATCTTAGGCTTGAGTCACGACCTTCAGCAGGATGCGTCGGAGCAGATCAGAGAGCGTGCTGAGAGCATCGAGCGACAGGGGCAGGGCCTCCTCACGCTCATCAATCAACTGCTAGATATCTCTAAGGTCAAGTCGTCTGTAGGCGATTCGCGCACTTGTCGGGGCAATGTCACGGCCCATATAGCTATGATTGTGGACTCTTATCGTGACTACGCCTCTAGTCGAGAGATAGAGTTGACCTATCAACCCCAGGATCAGGTAGAGATGAACTTCGTGCCTGACTATGTCAATAAGGTCTTCAACAACTTGCTCTCCAACGCCTTTAAGTTCACCCCACCTCATGGCAAGATCAGTATCACCCTATGGCGCGCCGACGACTCTGTGTACATCGATCTATCCGATACGGGGCATGGTATGGACCCAGAGACGGTAGAGCATGCCTTCGATCCGTTTTATCAAGCTGAGAGCGAATCCAAGCACATTGGCACAGGCATCGGCCTGGCTCTGGTCAAGCAGATCGTCCAGGTGTCTAAGGGGCAGATCACCATCGAGAGCAAGGTGGGCGAGGGGACTACCTTTCACATCGTCGTGCCGATCATCAATGACGAAACAGTTCCACAGCAGATCCTATCGGCTGCTACTAATACGCCCGTTTTGCCACAATTAGAGGCTGATCTGCAGGATAGTGAGTGTGAGGAGGACGAGCCGTGCCGTCTGCTTGTCGTAGAGGACAATCATGACATAGCCCATTACATCGGGTCGCAGTTTGAGGATCACTATAGTGTCTTCTATGCGACCGATGGCGAGGAGGGCTTCAAGAGAGCTGTGGAGCTAGTGCCTGACATCATCATATCGGATCTGATGATGCCTGGTGTCAATGGCCTAGAGCTGTGCCGACAGATACGTAG
>URKO01000248.1 GCA_900548415.1 uncultured Porphyromonas sp. | reverse complement strand
TACAAGACCTCGTGGCTAAGGTCGGGGGGCACACCACCACCGACGCCAATATCATCTATAGCGGATACAGTGAGATCGTACACAATAAAGCTACTCAGACGACACACAAGGTGATCACGCTATACCCGCAGATGAGTCGAGTCGAGGTGCGACTCTTTGTAGACGAGCCTACTCGGAGGTACTGGGATACGCATAGCGTCTCAGTGACCAAGGCTACCATCAGCTTTGCCAATCTATCGCAGGCGTACAACTTCTTCTTTACCAAAGCGACGCCCTCCAAGCGGATAGATACGCAGCAATTCGCCAGTATCAGTCAGCCCCAGGGTAGCTGGAGCTGCGATATCCCAGCCACATCACTATCGACATCCACGATACCGACCTATGGCACGTCTAAGGCGGCCGATGTCATCGTCTACTCAGCACCGATCTTCAGTTCCCTATGGCAGCTCAGCAATGCGCAGCAGCCTAAGGTAGACCTCATCCTCAATCTATCTAATGGCGATAGACTAGCTGCTCGCTTCCCGATCAGTACAGGAGACGACAATACAGCTGTAGCTAGTGGCGTCGTCAAGCCAGGCCCAGGAGACCTATACCCGAGCTACAACTACAAGCTGAGCCTAATCATCAGCCTACAAGAAGTCTCCGTAAAGTATCAGCTCACTCCATGGGATGAGAAGACGATCGAGACCGAACCATTCGTTTGACCTATAGTACAGACAAGACTATGAATAAGATATATAGCACTATTGCCCTAGCCGCTCTCCTCCTCGCTCTAGCAGTGGGTGTGACATCCTGTGTCGCAGACCGCAATAACGGTCTATGTGATGGGGAGGAGGTAGAGGTCAGCGTATGCGCAGGGCTGAGTGCATTCTCTCCGCACGATATGCTACGCGCTGCTGCAGATGAGCGTGTAGAAAACAACGTAAAGAACCTCTACCTGATGGTCTTTGCCAAGGACGGCACACTGCTACACCGTGATCAGGTAGATGTACCCGACGCCCAGTCTGTCATGACGTCTGGATCTCAAAAAGAGTTTAGCAAGAAGCTCCATCTACTCAAAAACGCCACCTACACCTTCGCCCTTGTGGCCAATTATGGTGCTGATATGACCGTCTATGGCGTAGAGAAGAGCACACTAGACAGGATCAACTCACTGAGCGACTTGGAGGCCTTTCGGGTTACTCTTAAGAAGCCCACAGTACAGCGCATCGAGCCAGCCTTCTTGATGATCGGCACCTTAGAGGCCAAGGTCACTGAGACCGCACAGATCATCGTTCCGCTGAAGCGCGTCGACGCTAAGGTGCGCTTCATCATCTCTACAGAAAATCCAGGTGACGGCTCGAAGATCACATTTGTACCTAGGAAGTGGTACATCCGCAACATACCCAAGCAGGCCACGCCTTATGCAGCCGATCCTATTGTGGCTCTGACGGGATATGACAACTACTATTACCCTGGGCTAAAGCCCGAGGATCAGGGTGAATTGATGCTGATGGAGGAGGGAGGCAAGGAGTTCACCTTTTACCTCCCCCCGAATAGCAAGCGCACCCTCGGCAACAAGGTCTGCCCCAGCTTTAAGATGAGAGAGCTACAGGAGAAGACTATAGACCCCAGTGCCGCAGGCAGGTACCACATCGACCAAGGCCCATTTGGCGATAGATTTGTCAAGAATGGAGACTTCGTCTATGCCGATCCCTACGCTACCTATGTAGAGATCGTAGGCGAATTCAGAAGAGTGGATGCGAATGCTACCTCTGGCGTCATTGCGGAGAGGATGCACTACATCATCCACCTAGGATATGTCGATAAGAAAGCAAACAACTGGGAGGCAGAGAGCAATGGCTCCTACACCTACAATATCAAGATCAACGGCCTCGGCGAGCTAGAGACCGAAGTCGTTAAGGACAACGAGGTCAACACGGCAGTCACCGGTGAGGTGCTAGAGTACAAGAAGCTGGAGCTACGTGATGCGCCCTTTGGGTATGGTGTGCTGACCTTCACCCGCGACGAGCTAGCCCACCTACGTGATGTCAGCGAGATGGCATATCTCGTCAAGACACCTTTCTGTAACAATATGGAGAGAGCTGGCAAGGACTTCAACACTCCTAAGCCCGAGGGCATGGACAACGACTGGATCCGCTTTAGATTTCACAATCAGATGGATCCCAATGCTACGATCCTCCCATACGACACGAATAATAAGGGTCTGACCCTAGAAGAGTTCCTCAAGGAGCTACCGAAGTATAAGAATACGGGAGCCACCGTCACCTACTACCTAGACGAGTACTACTACAAGACTAAACCAAAGAATGCCAACTTCTCTGGAGACTGGGAGCAAGACGGCTGGCGTACATTCGTCAATCAACCTGACCGCTACATCGGACTGTTTATTTACAAGGGTGGTGGCTCTGGTCACAAGATCAGTAGAGATCAGAAGTCACAGTACACCCGAGCCGATGTCTTCTTCCGCCAGAAGTCCATTGTGACGCACTACGCTCTGGAGCAGGATGTATTCGCTATGGGCAACTCAGCCTTTGGTATCCAAGCCATACAGCAGCCACACTCCTACTATACCTTTGATAACGGTAGAATGGTAAGTAAGACTAAAACGCATAAATTCCAACAAGCATCTGTAGCTAATGGAGCCAACGCTTACTATGAGACAC
>URKO01000247.1 GCA_900548415.1 uncultured Porphyromonas sp. | reverse complement strand
CTACAGATCCTCGTGGAGAATGCGATCAAGCACAATATAGCTAGTGCCCGGGTGCCGCTGACTATCTACATCACTACCAGAGAGGGAAAGATCGTGGTGGACAATAAGATCCAGCTACGAGAGGATAGCCAGTCGGGAAGCACGGGCGTAGGTCTAGACAACCTGATGGAGCAGTATCGCTTGCTCTTTGGCAAGGATATAGATATTGTCTCTAAGGATGGACACTTTACGGTCTCCCTGCCCCTGATCCGAAGCTTAGAAGAAGTCGAACCCAAAGCCAAATCACTGATATGAGAGTAATAATCGTAGAGGATGAGTACTTTACCGCCACCGGGCTGCAAGCACTCCTCACTGAGATAGACCCTGACATAGAGGTGCTGACCATGCTGCAGAGTGTATCTGAGTGTGTCGAGTGGTTCGGGAGTCATCCGGAGCCTGATCTGGCTTTTATGGATATTCACCTGGCAGATGGACCCGTCTTCTCACTCTTTGAGCGGATTGAGGTGACCTGTCCGATCATCTTCACGACAGCTTATGAGGAGTATGCGCTGAAGGCGTTTGAGGTCAACAGTATCGACTACCTCCTCAAGCCGATCAAGGAGACAGACCTCCAGAGAGCTCTAGATAAGGTGAAGCGGTTTAGTCATACGGAGCAGAGGGTAGACAACCAAGCTCTGATGGCTAAGATGATGCAGGCGCTCAATGAGTCGCAGATGAGCTATAAGAGCCACTTCCTGATCCCGTGGAGAGACAAGCTGATCCCTATATCGGTGGACAAGATCGCCTACATACGTGCAGATAGTAAGGCTTCGGTCATAGTGACGACGGATAGGAAGGAGCACTTTGTCGACCTGTCATTAGAGAAGATGGCGCAGGAGCTCAATCCGAGGCTTTTCTTCCGAGCCAACAGGCAGTACATCGTGGCACACAGTGCGATACAGAGTATGTCGACCTGGTTCGGTGGCAAGCTGACGGTGACCCTCTCCATAGAGACTCCAGAGAAGATCGTAGTAAGCAAAGCGAAAAACAAAGAGTTTAAGGAGTGGTATCAGGGAGCTTACGATCCCACCACTAAGTGATGTCGTAACGAATAGACATTAGCAAATCATGAGATATAGACTTAATGGGAGGAGTTTTCTTCTCCTAGGCACGGCTCTTGTCTTTACCTTTGGGTGGCGTGCCGAGGCGCAGACCCAAGAGCAAGTGCAAGAGCCGATGTCGCTAGAGCAGTGTAGAGACCTCGCTCTAGAACACAACAAGCAGATACAGATGGCGCAGGCAGATGCCGTGGCCTCCGACTACTTAGTCCAGTCGGCCAAGACGAAGTATCTACCACGCGTCGACTTCGCTGGGGCGTGGATTAATCCGGGGGATAGAGCCTTGCGCCCCTTTGCGATCGACTTTAACATCCCAGGAGTGACACCGCCGGGGCTATCGATGCCGCTAGACTTCATCAGTGTCGCTCCTCGGGAGATCTATACGGGTGGCTTCACCTTACGTCAGCCACTCTTTATGGGCGGTAAGATTGTCGAGGCAAATAAGATGGCGCGCTACACCTCCGACCTAGCACATGAGAAGGTCAAGATGAAGGAGGCAGACGTCCTAGCCACTGTCGATGAGGCATACTGGCGCGTCCTCTCTGTACAGGAGAAGGTGCGCCTCGCTCAGACCTACAAGTCGCTCCTAGACCACCTCGTGCAGGACTTGGAGAATGTCTACGCCGAGGGTATGACGACTAGAAACGAAGTCCTGAAGGTGCAGGTCAAGCAAAACGAAGCGGAGCTTACCCTCGTGAAGGCGCAAAACGGCCTCCAGCTCTCCAAGATGCTACTCGGGCAGATCATTGGCCTAGAGGCTGAGCAGATTGAGCTAGATAGTGAGATCATTAGCGAGGAGCAGCTGAGCAGTCGTCTCTTGGCACTAGAGAGCAGTAATGCTGAGCGGGCTGAGATCGTCATGCTGCGCAGCAAGCTTGCCCTCACGGAGTCGGCAAGAAAGATGGTCAAGTCGCAGTTTCTCCCCAACGTCTTCCTTACTGCTGGGTACAACTGGGTCGAGCCAAACGTCTACAAGGGTAGCCAGAGCAATCTCGGAGGAGACTGGATGGTAGGCATCGGTGTACAGGTGCCCATCCTCACGTGGGGAGATCGGATACACCAGGTACATATAGCCGACCAAGAGGTCGCCAAGGCGGAGCTGGAGCTGCAAGATGCTCAGGAGATGATCACCCTGCAGGTACAGCAAAACAGATTTAAGCATGCCGAGTCACTTAAGAAGATGGAGCTGACGAAGCTCTCGAAGGAGCAGGCCGAGGAGAATCTCCGCATTACCAAAAACAACCTCCTGGAGGGGATGAACAGCGTCCGTGACATCCTCGAGGCGCAGACTATGTGGGAGAAAGCCGCCTCCGAAGATATCGACGCACGTGTAGAGGCTGCCGTGACGCTCTCCCAGCTGGAGAAGACCACGGGTGCGCTCTATCAGTATGCGACCAATCATACACAGCCCCAAGAGGAGAAATAAATAGAAGAGCAGAACTAGATAGAAAGATCACATCACAATATGCATACTAAAGAACTTAAGAGCTACTTGCTCCCAACGATATTACTCCTGCTAACCCTAGGCACCACAACCGCCTGCAACAAGCAAGGAGACCAAAATCAAGAGT
>URKO01000246.1 GCA_900548415.1 uncultured Porphyromonas sp. | reverse complement strand
CTCAATGTCCCTGCAACAGAGCTGTCAGCAAAGACGATGTATCCATCTGGTGAGGACTGTCTCCTGTCGTGGTCTTTTTACCCGACTATATTTAAGAGGTATACCGACTTGAGAGGGTATGCACTGCAGAGTAACAACTGGCTTATATCGCCAGTCATCAAGGTGACTGAAGCTGAGACGTTAGATACAAAGCTCACGCTATATGCACGCTCGTTTAGCAAGCAGTTTAAGAGACTAGACTCACTGACGATCCTATCAGTCGTAGCTCCAATAGATCCTAAGGCATGGGAGTCGGGGGTTAAGCCTCTGCTGAAGAAGGCCCCTATCTCATACAATTGGCAAAAGATAGAGTGCGACCTCTCCTCCCTACGAGGACAAGAGATACAGCTCATACTAGCTCACCAGACTTCTTTTGCTACGGGCTTATTGATCGACGATCTCACCATTGAGACGGCAGAGCATAACGCTACTGACTCACCCTCTACATACGATTGTCGTGTCACGCTCCTAGATGGCGTCCCCTATGTAGAGACGGCTACTCCTATCGAGTGGCGACTGTACACCCCTTCAGGCATATTGCAAGCAGAGGGACTCATGCCAGAGGGACGACACCAGCTCATCGCAGAGGCTCTGCCTCAGGGGCTTTACATACTCTCCATTACGACCAGTGCAGGTGATAGCTGCTACCACAAGCTTGTACTACCCTAACAAGTCACTTAACTAACAAATCATACCAACTCAACTAAAAAAAATTATGGTGCAAAGAACTACTTCTTTACTCATGACACTGCTCCTGCTATGCTGTGGAATGTGTATCCCGCTACATGGGCAGAACAAAATCACGATGAAAACCGACAAGCTGATCGGAGAGTCGATCAGACTAGAGATCAAGTCTGTACCTGGAGCCTCTCTACAGTTTAAGGGTCTCGAGGAGGATCCTAGTGGTGGTTACAAGGTTGCTGAACGTACCTTCTCCATCATCGGTGACGTCACGACGATACGCTTCGTAAACTGTGGTATCAAGGAGGTCTCCTTCTCCCCTAAGCACAGCACGATACGTGAGGTGTGGGGTAACTTCAACAAGATAACAGGCTCTATCGATCTCTCTGGAGCTCCAGAGCTCAAAGCCTTTGTTGTGACTAAAAACATCCTCTCGCACATCAATCTATCTAACTGCCCCAAGCTAGAGACACTCTATGCTGATAGGAATGCTCTAGAGACGGTCAATATAGAGGGGTGTAATGCTCTTAAATTTGTCAACGTCTCGGACAACCAGCTCAAGTCATTCACATTCCCCTCAGGGGCTACAGAGCTTACAGAGATACTCTGCCGAGATAATCAGATCCAAGGTGCTGCTATGAAGGCTATGGTAAAGTCGCTCCCAGATGTCAACAACGCATCTGAGTATGGGACGATACTACTAGTCAACAAGGATAGGACTACGGAGCAAAACAAAGTCTACAAGTCAGACGTAGCTGCCCTCAGGGCTAAAGGGTATCTATGCAATGCCCTTATTAATGGTAGAGTAACTCAATATGAGGGCGAAGATGACCCCGAGGTACCCGCTCAGCAGATATCAATGACCATAGGTAGCGACCTCGTAGGGCAAAACAAGTCCTTAACCATCAAGGGGGGCGGTGATATCACCATCGATGGCGTAGCGGAGCAGTATGATCCTAACCGCTCGAGCTACACCTTCACACAGCAAGAGGTCACCATACATGGAGAGGTCACTGACCTGACTTGCTCTATCCTCGGTCTGACCAAGCTAGACCTCTCACAGGCTACTTCGCTCACCAACCTCGACTGTAGCTACAATAGCCTTACAGCGCTAGACCTATCTAATACGCCTAAGCTCAAGAAGCTCTACTGTCTCAACAACCAGATCACTCAGCTGAGCCTAAACAACCTACCCAACTTGGCAGACTTTAACTGCTCTAACAATAAGATCACTCAGATCACAGCTCAAGACAACGCTCAGCTCGCTCGCTGCGATATCTATCTCAACAGCATCTCTGAGGAGTCTATGGATGCCTTCATCAAGGCACTCCGCACGTGTGATGAAAGCACTCCAGGCGTCCTGATCGTCGTCGACACCAAGAATAGTCGGCTCAAAGAGTTCAATCAAATCACTAAGGAGACAGTCGAGCTGGCTCGTAGTAAGAACTGGGAGGTATACGACTGGGCTGCTGGTGCTGCAGTGCCCATCTCCACGACTGCGATGACAGACGACGTCATCACGCTCGAGACCGGACTAGCGGTGGGTGATAAGATAGCTCTAGAGATCAGCGGTACGGACAAGGTGCTCATAACGGGTGTCCTAGAGCCGTTTGAGGAGTTTTACAAGGAGTACACGATCAAGGATACAAAGATTACAATCCAGGGTGCTGTCAAGGTACTCGTATGTGGTGGCCAAAAGATCCAAAAGATCGATATCTCTAAGAACCCAGATCTAGAGTATCTCCACGCATACAAAAATGAGCTAACAAGCTTCACAATAGCTAACCACAGCAACATCAAGAGACTCATCCTGAGCGAGAACAAGCTATCTGAAGTCTCTGTCTCTGACTGTAGTAAACTCCAGAGTCTATCTCTCTGGGGCAATAATCTACAGAGCATCAACCTGACTAACTGCCCCAAGATCACCTATGTGGACTGCATGAGGAATAATATTAGTGACGATGCCTTCCAGAAGCTTG
>URKO01000245.1 GCA_900548415.1 uncultured Porphyromonas sp. | reverse complement strand
TAGGCGGGCTCTAGACTGTCTAAGACCTTTCTAAAGTCGGTCTCAGAAGCTCCCGGTATGCGCAGGTGTACCTTACAGATGCAGCTTCTTACGACATCAATGATATCGCCAGCTACATCTTCTACATACTTACGTTCGGACGGAGTGATGATGATCATGGGGCGTCGGGCGGTTTATTGATTACTTGTCGTCCTCTATGCGCTTCTGTAGCTGACGACTAGCACGCATCGAGCAGAAGTGCTCACCACACATGGAGCAGAAGTGTGCCTCCTTGTGTCCCTCAGCGGGTAGCGTCTCGTCGTGATACTGGAGTGCGGTCTCGCTGTCGAGTGCTAGGTGGAACTGATCCTTCCAGCGGAACTCATAGCGTGCCTTGCTCATAGCGTAGTCGCGGTAGTAAGCACCTGGATGTCCCTTGGCAAGGTCAGCCGCATGGGCTGCGAGCTTGAAGGTGACGACACCCTCCTTGACATCGTCCTTGTTGGGCAGACCTAGGTGCTCCTTGCGGGTCACGTAGCAGAGCATCGCTGTGCCACGCCACGCAATCATAGCACCACCTATGGCACTGGTGATGTGGTCATAGCCTGGGGCAATGTCGGTGACCAACGGGCCGAGCGTGTAGAAAGGAGCTTCGTTGCAAAGGTCTAGCTGCAAGTCCATGTTCTCCTTGATACGCTGCATAGGTACGTGACCAGGGCCCTCGATGAGGACCTGCACGCAGTGCTTGTCCGCAATGCGAGATAGCTCACCCAGCGTACGTAGCTCGGCAAACTGTGCCTCATCGTTGGCATCGGCGATAGAGCCAGGACGCAAGCCGTCACCGATACTGATACCTACGTCGTAGCGAGCGCAGATCTGACAGATCTCGTCAAAGTGCTCGTAGAGGAAGCTCTCACGCTTGTGTGTCGTACACCAGTTCGCCATGATGGCACCGCCACGAGAGACGATGCCAGTGAGGCGCTTCATCGTCAGCGGGATGAACTGCCAGCGCAAGCCGGCGTGGATGGTGAAGTAGTCGACACCCTGCTCAGCCTGCTCGATGAGTGTGTCTCGGTAAAGCTCCCAGGTGAGCTTGTCGGCCTGTCCCTTGACTTTTTCCAAAGCTTGGTATAGTGGCACGGTGCCTACAGGTACTGGCGAATTGCGGATGATCCACTCTCTCGTCTCGTGGATGTTGCGCCCCGTAGAGAGGTCCATGATGGTGTCAGCACCCCAGCGGATAGCCCAGACCGCTTTTTCAACTTCCTCCTGGATAGAGGAGGTGATGGGCGAGTTACCAATGTTGGCATTGATCTTGACGAGGAAGTTGCGCCCGATGATCATCGGCTCGCTCTCCGGGTGGTTGATATTGTTGGGGAGGATAGCTCGTCCAGCAGCTATCTCGTCACGGACGAACTCAGGGGTGATGCGCTCCGGGATATTAGCTCCAAAGCTCTCGCCTAGATGCTGTGGGTACTGCTCTCGGATCTCGTCTATGAGCTGATTCTCACGGATAGCGACATACTCCATCTCGGGGGTGATGATCCCCTGACGCGCATAGTATAGCTGCGTGACAGGATGCTCCTCGGTGCCTACAAGTGGCTGGTCGTTGAGATGGGCAAAGCGCAGATGATCTAGCGAAGCGTCTTGTCTCCGCTTGCGACCATACTCCGAGCTCTGCTCCTTCAGTCTCGTCGTGTCGCCACGCTCCTCGATCCACTGCTGGCGTATCTTAGGTAGTCCTTGGTGCGGATCGACATGATAGTCGGGGTCGGTGTAGGGGCCCGAGGTGTCGTAGACTACGACCGAGCCGTTGTTGTGCCGTACACCCTCCTCGTCGATGGTGTCAGAGAGTGTGATGCGACGCATCGGCACGCGAATGTCGGGGCGAGAGCCGGTGACATATATCTTAGTAGAGCCAGGGAGTGGACCCTGAGAGATGTTTAGATTGTCCGTTTGATCTTTTTGCTTCATAGAGTAAAGAGATTAAGTGTGTTTGGAAGAAGAGATGTGACTTAGCCACCCATAGCTGCGGTAATGATCATGACGGCATCACCCTCGCAGAGATGGTGCGTAGGCCAGGCATCACGTGGTATGACACGATGATTGACCGCTAGCGCCGTGTGGTCGAGCGTAGCGACGACAGGCGATACCGCCTCTAGTAGCGAGGTACCTGCCGGCAGGTCGTGGGGAGTCTTATTGATCGTTACTTGCATAAGCCATATAAAAAGAAAAAGAGCCTACATACCTTCATCAGTCTGGTATGTAAAACTCTTAGTGTGTACTGCCCAGCCAATGAGGCTTGACAAGTAGGGTGTCCCAGTATGAGAGTCTGCACGGTCAGCGTGTAGTCGTTCTCTTTGCCTACGCCAGTATTATCTGGATCAGGTCGAGGGTCTCATCTCAGCCACCATGCAGTCGCACTGTGGCACCCCTAAGAGTCGCTCACAAAGGTAGTAAAAAATATCAGAGTAGCCAACCCTCCTGCTCCTCGATCCGGTGGAGGCCGTTACACGCTGAGTCGTTGTTGGTATTCTCTTGCAACGATGGCCTCCCCACGATAACTCTTAGCTAGGAGTTGCTATAGAGCGCGGGCGTTGTTTGAGCTATTTGTATCGTGCTGATTTCGTTATATATGCGAGTTCCAAAAGTTGTTCCCCTTTTGGAACTAAAAAGTTCCAAGGGAGGAACTCTTTAGTTCCAGCGGAGGAACTCTTTAGTTCCAAGGTAGG
>URKO01000244.1 GCA_900548415.1 uncultured Porphyromonas sp. | reverse complement strand
GTGATGTCGCTCTTGCGACCAGCAAGAACTGGATCGTATCCTATGCTGATCAAGACTTAAACGACCCAGCCTACGAAGGCGAAGAAGCTCCGCTCAATGGATCCATCACGCTCACTACGAGTCACCAGATCGGGAGCAAGATAGGACTAATCATCGAGGCGCCTGGTGCCGTCCAGATAGCGGGAGTCAAAGAGACACCTGTGCTAGGTAAGTATCAGAACTACACCCTCACTAGCCAGCAGGTCACTATACAAGGAGAGATCACCAAGCTACAGTGTAGTAGTAACAAACTATCAGCACTCCAGCTGACAGACTGCCCCACGCTACGGACGCTTGTCTGTTTCAATAATGAAGTCACAGCTCTCGACCTCTCGCATGCTCCTAGCCTTGACTCTTTGATCTGCTACATCAATAAGATTGAGTCGCTAGACTTCTCTCAGACTCCACAACTGCAACTCATAGATGTACAGCAAAATCAACTTACATCTATAGACTTAGCACCGCTCCAAAAACTCAAGAAGATCAACTGCGCTAAGAACAAACTCAAGACTCTCAACCTTACCACCGCCAAGACTCTAGAGCGTCTAGACTGCTTTGACAATCAGCTCACGCAGCTCGAGCTACCACAGACGGCCACCCTTACCTGGGTCAACTGTGGAGGCAACCAGCTATCCTCACTAGACGTCTCTGCATGTACGGGACTGCAGACACTTTCTTGCTACAAGAATCAGATACGCAAGCAGGCCATGGCTCTGCTCGTGCAGGCTCTCCCAGATCGTACAGGTATGGAGCCTGCGGGCATGTTTGGAGTACACTTTGATGAGACCAAGATGGACGAAGATGGCAATATATGCCTTCCCAGCGATGTAGCCATAGCTCGGGGCAAGAATTGGCTCGTGCGTGCTGTATCCTCTCAGACAGACTACTCTGGACTAGCTACGGGGGTCATCATGATCACTCCCAGTGAGGGCGTTGAGGAGATATCGCTGACCATCCAGGCTGTCGGCGATGTCACCATAGAAGGTGTCATAGAGGAGCCCACTGTCGGGGAGAAAGCGACCTACACGCTCCTAGACAAAGTTGTCACCATACGAGGTGACATCACCTCTCTCGGATGTAGTAGCTCCAAGCTACAAGAGCTGGACCTCATCAGCTGCCCTAATCTGACGCAACTCTCCTGCTATAGCAACAACCTCGTATACCTCTCCCTCTACAAGTGTCCTAAACTCACCTCACTGAGCTGTCACACCAACAAGATAGAGAGACTAGAGCTCGTAGAGTGTTCCAGCCTCAGCTCACTCGACTGCTCTAGTAATCAAATCAAAGGCGAGGCTATGACTCAGCTCATGAAGAGCCTACCCGATCGCACGGGACTCAAGCTGGGTGAGATGACCCTCTACTTCTCTAGAGACGAGATAGACTTTGATGGCAATGTGTGCTACGATACGGACGTAGCTATTGCTAAGGCTAAGAACTGGAAGGTGGGCTTCACTATGTCCAAAGATGAGTACGAGGGCAAGGAGTCGCCCCAAGCCAAGCAAGCCACCATCACCCTTACCACCAGTCGCCCCATAGGTCAGAAGATCTCTCTAATGATCAAGGCTGAGGACGACTTCACCATCGAGGGGGTCGATGGAGTACCTTTTGATGGCTCCCATATCAAGTACACCCTCACTAGCCAGACCATTACCATACGTGGGCGCATCACACAGCTCGCTTGCTGGGGTAATGATCTCACAGCTATCTCACTAGAGAACTGCCAGGATCTGACGATACTAACCTGCTCATCCAATAAATTGACCACCCTAGACCTCTCGCACTGCCCCAAGCTCTCACTCCTAGCCTGTGCTAGAAATCAAATCAAAGGCGAGGCCATGAAAGCTCTCGCTGAGAGTCTCCCTGATAGGAGCAACACACAGCCTGGCATCTGGCAGGTGCATAAGTCTCTAGATAAGATAGCCGCAGATGGCAACATCTGTCTCAAGAGCGACGTAGCCATTGCGACGCAACGGGGGTGGCGAGTCGTCCTCTCAGAGACCAACGAGGACTACCCTGGAGCTGATCCTAGCGCATCAACCTATACGGTAGACCTCAAGATCGCCACTGGCGGTACAGCCTCTATCACAGGCTACTCAGACCTAAAGGCAGTCCCCATGGGGACCACGCTTACAGTCGTTGCATCCCCAGATGAGGGATACAAGCTCGCGCAGATACTTGTCAATGAGGTAGACTGCACCGAAAGCAAGAGCTTTGTCGTCAAGCAAGCAACGATAGTCCAGGTGACCTTCCAGAAGGTAGATCGCATCGAGCACGTCACAACGCCAGCTCTAGAGATTTACCCCAACCCTGTCACAGACTATCTACTCGTGCGAGGTGGAGTTGGCGAAGCTACAATACTCCTATACGATACTACGGGAGTGCTCGTCCTGACGGATCAGACCGACTGCCAAGGCTCCGCTACGCTAGCACTCGGCTCCATCCCTAGCGGGCTGTACATCCTAGTCGTAGGTGACCAGCCTATGTCCGTCCTAGTCGCCAGGTAGAGCAAGGCCAGACCTATGGTCTATCTATAAAGAAGGGAGACGCTCCAACGGTGGAGTGTCTCCCTTCTCATTGTGTATAGCAGTCGTGTTAAGTGACTCGGGTGGGATTCAAACCCACGACCTTCAGAACCGGAATCTGACGCTCTATTCAGCTAAGCTACCGAGCCTCGTCTTATCGCCAC
>URKO01000243.1 GCA_900548415.1 uncultured Porphyromonas sp. | reverse complement strand
GCCTTCTCTCTATGACCTTGCGGGCTTTTATCAGTTCGCTCTGTGCCGCAGACGGCGCAAGATCGGGGCAAACGCCTTGACCAGCTGCTCGCGCCAGACGATATACCCGGTCAGTGCGACTAAGACCACGGTACTGAGTAGCAGACGCAGCCACATCGCAGGCATTGCGCTATAGATCCACAAGACGAGCCCTACGGCGATGGCGCCCACGACGAAGTAACCTGCCGTCGCTCCCAGTTGGTACGGTACGGGGTAGTACTTGCGGCCGAGGAAGTAGGAGACGAGGACCAGTAGGAGGTTGCTCACGACCGAAGCGTAGGCACATGCCATAAAGCCCCAGTGCGGTGCGCCCCACACGATGATTGCCACCGTGAGCAGACAGCCAGCCGTGGAGATGATACCACCCCAATAGGTGCGGTCGGTCAGCTTGTACCAGAGCGATAGATTGTAGTAGATGCCGAAGAGTACCTCTCCGAGCATCACGTAGGGTACGACCTGTAGCCCGTCGTAGTAGGCGGGACTGATCAGCACCTTGAGCAGGTCGAGGTAGCACATCACAGCGACGTAGATAAAGATCGCCGAGAGCAGGTAGTAGTGCATCGCTTTCGCATAGGTGATGCGTCGCTCGCGCTCTGCTGCAGCCTCTTCGTCGGCTGTGAGTTCGCCCTCCTTGCCTCGCTGGAAGATAAAGGGCTCGTAAGCAAAGCGGAAGGCTTGCGTAAACATGACGATGACGACCGCTATCTTGTACCCCGCACTGTAGATGCCAAGCTGTGTATTGGCAAAGGTTTGATCCTCAAAGAGCAAGGGGAAGATGATCTTGTCCGCCATCTTGTTGAAGTTGCCCGCGATGCCGAGCAAGACCATCGGCAGCGAGTAGTGGAGCATGCGACGAAGTAGCCCCCAGTCGAAGCGTCCGCCACCACGCGCCTGCTTCATAATAGGGATCAAGACCAGTAGGAGGATGATATTGGCGATCATGTTCGAGAGGAAGATATACTCGACACCTAGCCCAGGTTCGTACCACCAGTCGACCGCTCCGGGAGCCACCCTCTGGAGCCAAGGGCAGACCAGTAGGAAGAAGAGGTTGAGCGCCACCGTCAGGAGTACGTAGCCGATCTTGATCAAACCATAGCGCAAGGCTTGATTGGTATAGCGCAGATAGGCAAAGGGGATACTGGTGAAGGCATCGATCGCCACGATCACAATGAGCATCGCTACGGGGCGCAGCATGTCAGCATACCCGAGAGCTGCTCCGATCGGCTTGACAAAGAGCAAGCCCAAGATGAGGAAGAGGAGCGAACTGGTACCTAGCGTACGCAAACTATTGGCATACACCTTGCGCCCGTCACCCTCACGGCTAAAGCGGAAGAAACCCGTCTCCATCCCATACGTTAGGAGGATCAGGAGCAGGGCCACCCACGCATACAGATTGGTCACGATACCGTAGTCGGCGGGCGAGGGCAGCTGATACACATAGAGCGGGAAGAGCGCCCAGCCGAGGAAGCGACTGAGCATGGTCGTCGCGCCATAGATGACGGTATCCTTAAAGAGACTTTTGATGCGGCTACTCATGGTTCTGTCAATTGTGTTTCGAGCAAAGCATTATACTTCGTATAGATCTCCCTCTTGGGTTGCACAGCTATTGGGAAAGACCTCTTGTGCCTCACTAAGCAATGTGGATAGGTCGTCATAGCGACCTGAGTAGTGCCCTAAGAGCAGTTGACCCACCTCAGCCGCCTGTGCTACCTCAGCTGCCTGTCGTGCTGTAGAGTGCCCGTAAGCCTCCGCACGGTCACGAAACTCATCGCTGTAAGTGCTCTCATGGTAGAGGAGGTCCACGCCTCGTATCTGCTCTACCAGATGCCACGCTGGGAGCGTGTCTGAGAGATAAGCGTAGGCGCGGGGCGGGCGCCCTGGCTTCGTCAGCTCACGATTGGGGATGATGCGCCCGCCACCTTGAGGTACGTAGTCTAGCCCCATTTGCAGGGCATGCATAGCGGTGTGGGGGATTTGATAAAAGTCGGTAGCCGCAGGGTCTATCCTCCTCGGCATACAGTGCTCACGGCAGAGGAAGCCGATGGCGCTCGTGCGGTGCCGCAGCGGCAACGTGTCGACCTGCAGCCAAGGGTCGGAGTAGATAGTGCGGGATACCTCGTCGCTCGGAGCTACGACTACGGAAAGTTCGTAGGGACTCTCCTCGATGTGATGCTCCTCGATGTAGCGTATGTACTCAGCCACCTCGGCTGTCGTCACGATGGTGAGCGGCTTCGTGCGCCCTACGTGTGCCATAGAGGTGAGCAGTCCTGGCAGTCCGAAGCAATGATCCCCATGAGCGTGCGAGATAAAGAGTGCCTCCAGCTGCGTGATCTTATAGCCCGCCAGGATGAGCGAGTGCTGAGCCCCTTCGCCAGCATCTATCAGGTAGTGATGCCCTGCGACGGTCAGTACTTGCGCCGAGGGAAGGTGATGCCGTGTGGGACGTGCAGAGCCGCAGCCGAGGATCTTGACTTGCATCTCAAGCTTAGTGCAAAAAAACGGATCTAATGTTACGACTATTCCTCTTCCTCTGGGGTGTAGCGGTAGAAGCCCACGCCTACCTTGCGACCGAGCTGTCCGGCGCGTACCTTACGGCGTAGTAATGGGTGCGGGCGATACTTGCTGTCCATAAACTCCGCAAAGAGTCCCTCCAAGATCTCCAGACAAGTGTCTAGCCCGATCCAGTCTGCCAGCTCTAGCGGACCCATCGGGTGACTAGCGCCGATGC
>URKO01000242.1 GCA_900548415.1 uncultured Porphyromonas sp. | reverse complement strand
AGGCTACACGACCATGACCCTAGACGAGTTACTCAAGCTCCTTTAGTTTTCACACACCTTCCCATCGATCTATGTCACACCTCCGACGGTTACTCTATACCTTCTGTCTACTCACGCTCACAGGCACCCTGCTCTTGGCACAGCAACCCAAGAAGTCCGCAGCCGTACGCAAGCTTGAGAAGCAGCGCACCGAGCTACTCAACGCTATCAAGAAGACCGACAAAGAGATCAAGTCTCTTGGTCAGAGCCTTTCGGAAAAAAACAAGCAAGACAAACTCGTTCGTAAGCAGATCAAAGATCGTACTCAGGTCATCGAGCTACTAGACCAAGAGGTGGCTCTGCTCAACGTCTCCATCGACTCGCTAGCCACACAGATAGGCAAGCTACAGCAAGAGGAAGAGGTGAGCCGAGAGCGGTACGCCAAAACGCTGAAAGCACTCCAGCAGCGTCCCCGCTTTGAGGATCGACTGCTCTTCATCCTCTCCGCCTCCAGCTTTGACGAGGGCATACGCCGTGTGCGCTACCTCTCGGCTTACGCAAGAGCCCACAAGGAGGTCGCCACACAGCTACACGCCACCCGTGAGGAGCTGCAGGCGAGCCAAAACCAACTCATAGCAACGAAACAGCAAAAAGGCACCCTCCTGCAGCTACGTGCCGAGGAGCGGGTCAAGCTAGAGCAACAACAGAAGAGCATCGCCTCCGAGGTCAAAGAACTCTCTAGCGAGCGTCAGTCACTCCAAAAGAAACTCAAACAGCAGCAGCGCCAAGCGGAGCAGCTCAACCAAGCTATCCAAGATCAGATAGCTCGTGAGATAGCCGAGGCAGAGCGCAAGGCGCGTGAAGAGCGTGAGCGTCTCGAGCGTGAAGCGCGTAAGAAGGGCAAGAAGGTGCCCAAAGAGGCTGAGCGTCGCGCCGAGACCAAGGACGGCTATGCGATGGATGCTACCGAGCGTAAGTTGGCTAGCTCCTTTGCAGCCAACAAGGGACGGCTCCCCGCACCTGTCAAGGGCCGCTACCGTGTCATCAGACGCTTTGGCCTCCAGCAGCACGACGATCTAGCCCTAGTGCAGACGCGTAATGGCGGTATCGACATACAGGTGGCACGTGGCACCGAGGCAGTCGCCATCTTCGACGGCGTAGTCAGCAAGGTCTTCGTCGTGCCAGGCTACCACAACTCCATCATCATACGTCATGGTAACTATCTGACTGTCTACGCCAACCTGCAGAACGTCTCTGTACGAGCAGGGCAAAAGGTCAAGACAGGTCAAGTGCTAGGCACCGTAGCGAGTGACGATGGGGGGCAGTATGGGGTCATGCAGTTCCAAGTATGGCACGAGCGCACCAAGCTCAATCCTCAAGCCTGGATACGATAGCCATCGGCACACCATTTAGAGCAGTTCATTCATGCAGAGAGCAGAGTCTATGAGACATCTAGTCGTTGCCATGGGAGCCTTCGATGGCGTGCATCTAGGGCACCAAGCACTCATCCGCCAAGTCCTCACGATAGCTGAGCGAGACCACTTGACCTCAGGGGTCGTCACCTTCGAGCCACACCCGCAGCTGGTGCTGCACCCCGAGCGACCCTTCCGCCTCATCACCCTAGAGCGTGAGAAGGAGCTACTCCTGCACCAGATGGGTATAGAGCGAGTAGCCGTCATCCCCTTTACAGCAGCCCTCTCGCAGATGAGTGCCGAGGAGTTTCTCCGCACATACCTTGACGAGCAGCTACATATCCACACGCTCGTCGTGGGCTTCGACCACCACTTCGGGCATGACAAGGGACTAGCCTTCGAGGACTACCAGGCGATAGCACACCGCTACGGCATACGCTGCATACGTGGGGAGGCATACACTCTGGGAGACAGCACGAGCCAAGACCCCATCAGCTCGACCGCCATACGTCGGTGGATAGACACCGGAGCCGTGACCGAGGCGGAGAGACAGCTAGGACACCCCTACACCATTTTGGGCAAGGTCAAGACGGGGCTCCAGATAGGGCGCAAACTGGGCTACCCAACCGCCAATATAGAGATACCCTCCCCCTACAAAGCACTCCCCCCAGCAGGCGTCTATATGGCACGTACGACCATCGACCCCTTTGGAGCCAACCAGCAGCGAGATATACCGAGCATGCTCTACATCGGGACCCGCCCCACGCTCGAGCTAGCCGAGGAGGAGACGATGATCGAGGTCTTTCTGATGGGCGGCGAGGAGTACCAGCTGTATGGTCAGGAGCTGCAGATCTCCCTCTGCGATAGACTACGTCAGGAGCTACACTTCGAGAGCCTCGACGCACTGCGCAAGCAGATCACCCGCGACGAGGAGGCGGTGCAGTGCTACTTCCACCGCTCCGACTAATCACGGTCCAAACGACCCAACCCAAGGGGCTATATCGCTACGCTACGGTATAGCCCCTTCTTTTTGCCCGAGAAGCAATGATTGCGGATACACATCGTTTGTGACCTCCGCAGGAGGTGATACGAAAGATCCATTTCGCAGATATACGTCGTTTGTGACCTCCGCAGGAGGTCAGACGAATCATAGCCCCCAGTCGGAGGGCGTAGCCCGAACGACTGGGGGGACAAGACGTCGCCCATTGATCGACCCCTTGTGGGTCGGACTAGGAACAGCAAACACATTTGACTCGATCGAGGGGTCAATAAACTGGCGCATTGCTGTCCGATAAAAGTTTTTCAGCGGAAGAAGAGTCGTTTATTTCATCGGACAGCAACAATTCGTCTCATGTATCGTTCTGATATCGTTATATATACGAGTTCCAAAAA
>URKO01000241.1 GCA_900548415.1 uncultured Porphyromonas sp. | reverse complement strand
TAGGTGTGATATGTACTTATGACTTGCTTCACAAAAGAGTAGTTGGCTACGTGATTCAAACGTCTATCCGGCAAAGATATTGTATATTTGCCTGATTTAAGCACCCAAACATAGTAAAGCTCATGCAGGTATACAATCTATCCGAGAGACCTTCACTCCTGACCCACTTCATCTCTGAGATACGAGACCGAGAGATCCAGAGAGATCCCCTACGCTTTAGAGCAAACATCGAGCGCATCGGCCACATCATGGCTTACGAGCTGAGCAAGCAGCTCCACTACCAGACACGTCCCGTGGAGACGCCACTCGGCACCGCCCCCACAGCCGTACTAGACGAGCAGCTCGTCGTGGCAACGATCCTCCGTGCTGGACTACCCCTTCATCACGGCTTCCTAGACTTCTTCGATCGTGCCGAAAATGCTTTCATCTCCGCCTATCGCAAAGTCAAGGATGACGAAGACTTTGACATCCATGTCGAGTATGTTGCTGCACCAGACTTGACCGATAAGGAGCTACTCCTCGTTGACCCGATGCTCGCCACGGGAGGCTCTATGCATCTCTCCTGGCAGGCACTCCTCAAGAGCTGTGGCACACCTCGCCACACCCACATGGTCGCCATCGTGGCTAGCCAGCAAGCTATCGACTTCCTCCAGTCTCAGTTTGACGACAAGGATCCCGTCACACTATGGGTGGCTGTCATCGACCCAGCACTCAACGAGCATGCTTACATCGTCCCAGGACTAGGCGATGCAGGCGATCTAGCCTTCGGCAGTAAGCTCTAAAAGAGTAGCTCCGTTGACTACACTACGCGACATAGAGCTCTTGGCTCCAGCCTCCTCGCTCGAGGGTGGTCTGGTGGCACTCTCGGCGGGTGCCGATGCGGTCTACGTAGGCGCTCCTCAGTATGGTGCTAGGAGTGCTGTCGGGGTCTCGCTCGAAGATATACGGCAACTCTGCGATGCAGCTCACAGCTATGCCGCACGAGTCTATGTAGCGCTCAATACAATCCTCACTGATAGTCAATTAACGCACGCCGTCGAGATGGCGCATCAGCTCTACGAGGCGGGCGCCGATGCACTCATCATACAGGATCTCGGACTGCTCACCCAGGAGCTACCGCCTATCTCGCTACACGCTAGTACGCAGTGCCACAACCATTCGCTAGAGCAGCTGCAGATGCTCTCCGATCTAGGCTTCGAGCAGGCTGTCTTGCCGCGCGAGTGGAGCTGTCAGGACATTGCGGCGGTGCGCGACAAGACCCCACTGCGACTAGAGGCGTTCGTCCACGGAGCTCTCTGCGTCTCTTACAGTGGTCGCTGCTTTATCTCCGAGGCACTCTCACAGCGCAGTGCCAATAGAGGGCAATGCGCTCAGTACTGTCGCATGACTTATGATCTCGTCGATGCTCAGGGACAAAAGCTGCGCCAGGGGGAGCATCTCCTCTCTCTAAAAGATCTCAACCGCACCGAAATCATTGAGGAGATGATCGATGCGGGCGTCAGCTCCTTCAAGGTGGAGGGACGACTCAAGGCGATCCCTTACGTGCGCAACGTCATCGCCCACTATCGTAGAGTGCTAGACGAGATCTTGACTCGTCGTAGTGGCGAGTTGCGACGTCCCTCATGGGGAGTGGCGGAGTACACCTTCACGCCGCAGCCTGAGGCGACCTTTGCCCGCCCCTTTACTAGCTACAATACGCCCCTCGGTTCGCCTATTCCTACCGACAGCATCACACCCTTTAGCAGCAAAAGCCTCGGTCAGCCGATCGGTACGGTAATCCAGAGCCGAGGCAAAGAGCTAGAGATAGCACTCCTGAGCGACGACATCATGCTCGCTAATGGCGACGGGGTGGTCGCTTACGCCATCGACAAGAAGCTCATCGGAGCACAGATCAACCAAGTGACGCCCGCTAGGCGAGCAGGACACTATCGCCTGCGTCTCTCCCAAGTGCTCGAGCTACCGCAGGGGACGATGCTCTGGCGCAACCTCAACCATCTCCTAGAGGCTCAGCTCCTACGCCCCGATGCCTCTACCCGCACCATACCGGTGTCGCTACATCTGGAGGCAATGCCCGACCGGCTAGCACTACAGATGCAGCTCACGGAGGCTCCCGAGCTGTCGGTCACACGTAGCCGATCGGTCACGCTAGAGCCTGCGCAGCGAGACAATACAGCTCACGTAGAGCGCACCCTCCGCAAGCTCGGCGACACGCCATACAAAGCTACAGAGGTGACCATAAAGTTAGACGGACTCTTCGTCCCGCCATCGCTCGTTGCGGAGCTGCGACGAGAGCTCGCGGAGGAGCTGCAGCGTCAATGCCTTGCTCTAGCACTACAGCGCAGAGATGCCATCGGTAAGCCCCTACTGCAGAAGCGCATCGACCGACTTCGCGCGTCAGACCCTACGGCACGTCAGCGGTATGGTCTGCCCGACACGCTAGACTTTACCTACAATGTGGCCAATGAGTCGGCACGTCAGCTCTACCGCCAGCTAGGCGTCTCAGGGAGCATCGCTCCCGCCCTGGAGGTCGAGCGCCCCGAGGGATCGATCCCCGTGATGTTTACCCGTCACTGCCTACTGCATCAGCTCGGCTACTGTACACGGACGGGGCGCAAGCCACCCTTTGCGTTGCCACTCTATCTAGTCCGTGGGCGAGATCGGCTGCGCGTCGCAAACGACTGTCGCCACTGCATGATGACCCTGTGGCTAGATTCTCCTCAAACTAATCTCTGATCTCTAACTTCTAACCCCTAGCACCTTTACATATCTTTACGGGGGAAATCGTCCGATT
>URKO01000240.1 GCA_900548415.1 uncultured Porphyromonas sp. | reverse complement strand
CAGGTGCTGCATCAAGACCGGCACTTGCACTTCCCCTATCACAGCTTCAACCGCTTCCTGCGCCTCCTGCGTGAGGCAGCTATTAGCGATGAGGTGCGTGGAATCAAGTGTACGCTCTATCGTGTCGCTAAGGACTCGAATGTGATCAATGCCCTAATCGCTGCGGCTAAGAATGGCAAGAAGGTGACGGTCGTCGTGGAGCTGCTGGCACGCTTTGACGAGGAGAGCAACATAGCCTGGGCTAAGGAGATGATCGAGGCGGGCATCAATGTGCTCTTTGGTCCTGAGACGCTCAAGATACATAGCAAGCTGGTCCATATCACGACCCGACATGGCGATATAGCCTGCATCGGTACGGGCAATATGCACGAGGGTACAGCCCGTGTCTACACCGACGTGATGCTTATGACCGCCAATAAGAGTGTGGCGAGGGAGGTGGCGGATGTCTTTAAGTACATCGAGAAGCCTTACCTAGACACCCACTTTAAGGAGTTGCTGGTTTCGCCAAATGATATGCGTCGTCGCTTTACCGCTCTGATCAATCGGGAGATCAAAAACAAGCTTGCGGGCAAGCCTGCCTACATTATGGTCAAGGTAAATCACATCGTCGATCCCGCTCTCATCAAGCGTCTCTACGCAGCCTCTCAGGCGGGTGTAGACGTTGACCTCTTGGTGCGTGGTAACTGTTCGCTGGTGCCGGGTGTCAAGGGAGTAAGCGAAAACATTCGCGTCTACGGCATCATAGATCGCTATCTGGAGCACTCGCGTATCTTTATCTTTTGCAATAATGACGATCCGCTTTACTTCATCGGCTCAGCGGACTGGATGCAGCGCAACCTAGACCGGCGTATCGAGGTGGTGGCTCCTGTCTACGACAAGGAGATACAGCGAGACCTGCATCACATCGTGGCGTGCGGACTGCAAGATGTATCGCAGGGACACTACGTCAACAGTCACGACGGACGTCCTCGGCGTGAGGAGGCTCCGACGCCATGGTACCGCTCGCAGACCGACCTCTACGCTTATTACCTACAGCAAGATATAGACACTGATACGAAGATATGAGAAAGCTCAACCTCGCCGCCATCGACATCGGCTCGAATGCCGTGCGGCTCCTCATCAAGTGCGTCAATAGTGACCTCTCTGATCAACCGCTCAGCAAGGTGCAGCTTCTGCGTGTGCCACTCCGACTGGGCGAAGATGCTTTTATCTCTGGACAAATATCTAAGCGGAAGCAGCGTGACATACTCTCTCTCATGAAGGTCTACAAGCATCTGATGAAGATCTACGACGTAGCTCACTACCGCGCCTGCGCTACCTCAGCGATGCGCGAGGCGAGCAATGCTGATGAGATTGTGGACAAGGTGCTACGTAAGACGGGTATACAGATAGAGGTGATCTCAGGAGAGGAGGAGGCAGCTCTCGTGGCGCAGAGCAAGATACACCGTATCGTCACGACAGATCGTAACTACCTCTTTATGGATGTGGGTGGAGGTAGCACGGAGTTGAATCTCTATGTGGGCGGAGAGCCTGTCGCTACACGCTCCTTTGACATCGGTACGGTGCGTATGCTGAGTGGGGTAGTGCGGGATGCGACATTCGAGGCTTTCGACCAGTATCTCTCGGAGCTGTATAGTCAGTACGGAGCTGCTACCATCGTTGGTACGGGTGGCAACATCAACCGGCTCGCACGGCTCAACGGCACGACCGACCTCGCTAAGCCTGATACCCGCTTCATCTCTGCTGAGGCGCTGCAAGAGATCTACGAGACGCTGGCGGCACTGACAGATGAGCAGCGTATGACACGCTTTAATCTCAAGCCCGATCGCTCTGATGTGATTGTCCCGGCGGGTGAGCTTTTCACCAGAGTCGTCGCGGCCCTACACGCTGATCAGGTGATTGTACCAACGATTGGTGTCGCAGATGGCATCATTGACCAGCTTTACCTGAAGATAATGGACTAAACTCGTATCTTTGCTCTTGGCAAGGCTACGAAGCCTATCTTCTAATTCACTCTTTAATCTACCAAGAAGCATGATACAACCCTTCACATACTACAATCCCACGAAGCTTGTCTTCGGCGAGGGACGCATTGCTGAGCTTCCTCGGCTCATTGATCCACACTACCGCATCCTCCTCGTGATGGGCGGTGGTAGTATACGACGCAATGGCGTCTACGATGCCGTATGCCAAGCTCTGGAGGGACGCTCAGTGACCGAGTTTTGGGGCATCGAGTCCAATCCTACGGTCGAGACAATCCGTAAGGCTGTCCAGCTGGGGCGTCAGGAGCAGTGCGACTTTGTCCTAGCCGTGGGTGGTGGCTCAGTCATTGATGCGAGCAAGCTGATCATTGCTGCAATGTGCAGTGACCAGGACCCCTGGGATATAGTTCGTGCTGGCAAGCATAGGGGCGAGCATCTACCGCTCGGTGTCGTGCTCACGATCCCTGCTACGGGATCGGAGATGAATAGCGGCGGGGTTATCTCTTGTCGTGAGACGCAGGAGAAGTATTCATTCTCGAGCAAGCATCCACAATTCTCCATCCTAGACCCTCGTATACCGACCTCTCTACCACCTTATCAGGTAGCGTGTGGTATAGCCGATACCTTCGTCCATGTTATGGAGCAGTACATGACGACAATGCGCAGTCCGCTCCTGATGGATCGTATGGCCGAGGGGGTGCTACACACGCTCATTGAGATTGCTCCGGGGCTGACGCACAACCATCAGGATGGCCTCCGCTGTCAAGGCAGGTGGAAAACCGACCGGGAAACCGGCTGGCAAGGCAACTGGAACGGCTAT
>URKO01000239.1 GCA_900548415.1 uncultured Porphyromonas sp. | reverse complement strand
CTCCCCGCTCACGGGAGCCTCTTACAGCTATCGACTATTGCCTATGGCTGACTAACTATACGACTAACTATCACATATAACACTATAACTTATGAAACGACTGAATACCCTATTCCTATCAGCAGCTCTTGTGACGCTTACGGCTGCTCCTGAGCTGCGCGCTCAGACTACAGATGCCCCAACGACTGGTGAGAGCATCACGATAGAGCTGACAGAGACTAAAGACAAGGAGATCAACATCGGTGCCTTTGCTCCAGCTGGTAACGCTTGGATCGACATCAATGGTGATGGCGTTTGCCAAGACAACGAGAGACTAGGACGAAACTCTACTCGTCCAGAGGACTACACAGATATCTTCTATATGGGACCTGAGATAGAGACCTTTACTCTAGACGAAAAGACCCAGATGGTACATATCTACGGAGAGATCGAAGCTATTCGATTTGAAAAGTCATATACACAAACGTCTCCTATCAGTATAGACCTGTCTAAGGCAACGACACCGAAGTATATCAGAATCTATGAGTGTGAAGAGCTGACGGATGTGACTTTCCCAACCTTGGAGAAGAACAACTGCGAGGTTCTCCTCATACAGTACACTGCACTTCAGGAGCTCGATCTATCCAGCTTCGAGAAGCTGAAGGTACTTGTGACATCGTTTAACGAGCAACTCAGGAGCGTCAAGCAGACTAAATGTGAAGATATGGAAGAGCTAGACTTCTCCTTTACGTTGATCCCCTCTGTAGACTTGAGCTTCACGCCAGCACTAGCATCTCTCTACCTATGCAAGGCACAGCTCTCAGAGATCGATCTCACACCTACGCCAGACCTAGAGTGGCTATCTATCGGAGCGAATAATCTCACCAAGATAGACCTCAGCAAGACGCCAGGTCTCACCTACCTAAGTATCTACGACAACGAACTCAAGGAGATAGACGTGACTCCTCTGTCCAATCTAGAGATCCTAGAGGTCGAGCAAAACAAGTTGACTAAGGAGCTCACGCTTCACCTCAACGAGATCACCTCACTAGACCTCTCTATGCTTGAGGAACTGCACTACCTCTCTATCTTTGAGAACAACATCTCAGAGCAGGCCATGCAGCAGGTTATAGATAAGATGCCACGGTGCAAGACAATGCCCGAAGACGAGGGTGACGAGCTATGGGGTGCTTTTTATGTTGTGAATACAAAGTCTCCAAATGGCAATGTGTGCAATACCCTACAGGTTGCTAAGCTCAAGGAGATGGGCTGGAAGCCCTACGATGTTAATGGTGCTGATCCACTAGACTTTATGAACGGAGCTGTCGAGTACGAGGGCTCAACGCCTACCCATGTGGCTACCCCCACAAGCTCAGACGAGCTACAGATCACCTGTACACCGACGGCTATACGAGTAGAGGGACTGGCACCACGCACGGTGGTAACGCTCTTTGATGCTCAGGGACAGCTCCTGACGAGGGTCAACTCTTTGCGCTCTCCGATGGTACAGATCTCTCGTGATGCACTCCCTGCTGGAGCGTATATCTTGAGCATCGCAGGCAAGAGTTACAAGGTCGTACTTGACTAACTCATTGCTTGAGTAATCTCTGTACGCCAGCAGATGTGCCTCGCCTACGAGTGCTACATCTCCTAGGTGTACACAATACAGAGTACCCGATACTTGCTAGGACTCTAGCACGTATCGGGTACTGACTTGTCAACGGTGGTGAAACTTAGGGTTAGGGTTCTATTTCGTAACTTTGCGCCACACGCTTACACAACAGGAGATAGCACCTATGTATCCAGACAATCTCATCAAGGCCTACGAGGCGAGCTTCAGAGAGCACTTCCGACAGCCGGCTCTCTCGGACTACGCCACCGGCTACACCATATCTTATCGCGACTTAGCACTACAGATAGCGCACCTACACTATATATATAAGGAGACCGGCATACAGCGTGGCGACCGCATCGCTCTGATGGGTGCCGACTCGGTCCACTGGTGCGTCATCTTCATGGCCACAATCACTTACGGAGCTGTGATCGTCCCGATACTGCAGGACTTCAATGCCGAGGACGCTAAGACGATCATCAATCATAGCGAGGCGAAGCTCCTCTTTATCGATGACCTCATCTTGGCGAAGCTCAATCCTGAGGAGGACCTCCCGATGGTACAGACTATCTTTGACCTCAAGAAGATCACGTGGCGCTATGCTCGCTCGGGGATGCCATACGACTATAAACAGCTTCTTCCCTTTGCCCCCTTTGTGGCGCGCTTTTACCCCAAGGGCTTCCGTCGCTCTGACATCGTCTACCCTGAGGTGGGCAATGATGAGTTGGTCGTGATTAACTATACCTCAGGGACGACCGGTTTTAGCAAGGGGGTACTGATCACTGCGGGCAATCTAGCAGGCAATGCCCTCTATGCGCAGAAGCTCGACCTTATGTATAGCGGCGAGCAGATCATCTGCTTCCTCCCGCTGGCACACACGTACAGCTGCGCCTTCAATATGCTCGCAGCCCTTTACATAGGTGTCCACACGCATATCCTAGGCAAGGTGCCTTCGCCCAAAATCTTGATGAAAGCCTTTGCTGAGATACGCCCTGTGTTGATTATCTCCGTGCCACTCATCTTGGAGAAAATCTACAAGCAGTCTATCGTGCCTGTCATAGAGCGCTCCACCATCAAGACTCTCCTACGCATACCGCTCCTACGCAAGCTGGTCTACCGAGTGATCCGCAAGAAGCTCACCGAGGGACTCGGGGGCAACTTTCGCGAGGTAATCGTCGGTGGGGCTCCGCTCTCTACAGAGGTCGCCACCTTCCTGCATCGTATCGGCTT
>URKO01000238.1 GCA_900548415.1 uncultured Porphyromonas sp. | reverse complement strand
CACCTGATCGATCATACTCTCCGTAAAGTCGATACCATCGCCTAGGATCGGCGTCTGTGGCGGATTGCACAAGTCTTGGCGACCGCATTTGGGGAAGTCCATCAGGTCACGCAGATTGTGGTAACGCCCGCCCGCCACCTTGGCATCGTTACTGTCTAGTCCCGCCTTGCGAAAGATCTTGTTGCGCAGCGAACCAGGCATATCGGCATCGTAGACCACACGGAGCATCTCGCCCTTGCGACGGCGACGCAGCCCCTTAGAGACGCGCTGCACTACACCCACATCGACATCCTCCTCACGAATGTCCATCTCCGCATCTTTGGTAAACTTGAAGGTATAAGCCTCAAAGTCATTGCACCGCAAGCCCGCAAAGATATACTTAAGGTTGAAGCGGATCACATCATCGAGAAACATGATGCAGACCCTCCCCTCCTCATCGTCTGCTATGCGGATAAATCGGCCGAACTTCTCTACCGGAGCTTTGATGATGCCGACGCTCTGACGCAGTGGTTTGTCGCTGCCCGGCTCCAGCTCTTTCATCTGCACCGCTAGGTAGATCGACTCCTCTATCTGATCTGCCGAAAAGTCCATCTTGCGCAGCGAGAGCGGATTAGTACTTGCACCCAGCTGCCTAATATAGAAGTCAAAGACCTGCTCCTCCTGTCGAGGCGTCAGCTCCCGCTCGTTGACCACTCGTATGCCCTCCTTAGCGAGATCATCCAGAGCCTGCTGAAAGTTCTCCTCAAAGGTCTCTGCATACTCCTTATTGAGCTTGTAAATCTTGCGCAGCGTCCGCTCCGCTTCTTTACGCTGCGGTGCTGACAGCTCCTCGTCCTCTGCGATACGCCGTAGCGAAGCCACACGCACACGAAAGAACTCGTCCAGGTTGTTTGAGTAGATGCCCAAGAAGTTCAGACGCTCCATCAGCGGTACATCCTCTCGGGCACTCTCTAGGAGGATGCGCCGATTGAAGTACATCCAGCTTATATCTCGATCTATGTAAGGGAATTTGTTCACTTTGCGTTTCGTTATTTTGCCCATAAGTTGCGATACAATGGTATTTGGGCAAATGTACCACTTGTATGTTGAGGATCTGTTAAGGGATCGTATATTCCCCCACCGCTTTAGTCACGGCGGAAGATATCTCGTGTGTAGACCCGCTCAGCGACATCGTCGAGATCCGTATGGTATCGGTTCGTAATGATAGCCTGAGAGCGAGCCTTAAAGGTCGCCAAGTCGTTCTCCACAAGGCTCCCGAAGAAGGTCGTATGCTGAGCCAGCGTAGGCTCGTAGATGATCACCTGAGCTCCTTTTGCCTTGATGCGCTTCATCACCCCTTGGATCGAGGAGTGGCGGAAGTTGTCGCTGTGGCTCTTCATCGTCAGGCGGTAGATGCCGATGACGCACTCACGCTCTTGCGTCGGGTCGTACTGATTCTCCTCCATATAACTATAGTAGCCCGCCATCTTGAGGACCTGATCAGCGATGAAGTCCTTACGTGTGCGATTGCTCGCCACGATGGCGCCGATGATGTTTTGCGGCACAGCATCGTAGTTGGCGAGGAGCTGCTTCGTGTCCTTCGGCAAGCAGTACCCCCCATAGCCAAAGGAGGGATTGTTGTAATGGTCACCAATACGGGGATCTAGGCAAACGCCCTCGATGATGCTCTTGCTGTCTAGCTCCTTAAGCTCGGCATAGGTGTCCAGCTCGTTGAAGTAAGATACCCGCAGTGCTAGATAGGTATTGGCAAAGAGCTTGACCGCCTCAGCCTCCGTCGTACCCATCAGTAGCACAGGCATATCTTGGCGAATGGCCCCCTCACGTATCAGCTCAGCAAAGCACTCTGCACGCTCCCGCTGATGTGTGCTCTGCTTGTTATAACCCACGATAATGCGCGAAGGGTAAAGATTGTCGTAGAGTGCCTTGCTCTCACGAAGGAATTCTGGCGCAAAAAGGATGTCGTCGTAGTCCATCATCTCACGCAGGTGAGCCGTATAGCCCACGGGCACCGTCGACTTAATCACGATCGTCGCTGCGGTATTGCAGGCTCGCACGGCAGAGACCACCGCCTCGACGGCAGAGGTGTTGAAAAAGTTCTGCACCGAGTCATAGTTAGTCGGCGTGGCCACCACGACGAAGTCCGCCCCACGATAAGCCTCCTCGGCATCTAGCGTAGTGCGTAGCTGGAGCTGTCGTGTCGCCAGGTACTCCTCGAGGTAGTCGTCCTGTATCGGTGACTTACGCTGATTGATCAGGTCTACTCGCTCGGGCTGAATATCCACGCCCACGACCTCGTGGTGCTGCGCCAGAAGCACCGCCACCGAGAGACCCACATAGCCCATGCCTGCGACTGCTATCTTCATACGTTGAGAGGTTACATTTTAGTGTCTGGACAAAAATACAACAATTCGTGGATAGCGGCTCATTACTCCCCTATCCTCAATACCGCAAATCGCTACAGGTCGCATCGTTATTCGTCTTGTCTTGCCACAACGACCTTCCTCCCACTAATCCATCTCTGTGGGTCTCCATCAAGCAGTCACCCCCTCCGCAACGCTCGCATCGCACTGAGTACGTAACACATACGAGTTCTAAAAAGAGCTCCCCTCTCGGAGCTTTTTAGTTCCAACGGAAGAACTTTCGAGTTCCAAGGCAGGAACTTTTCGGTTCCCAGGTAGGAACTCAAAGTTTCCAACGCTGGAAAGTTTTTGGGAACTTGTAGGAGAGACTCATCGTTTGACGAAATGAGACGAGCCACCCTGTGTGGGGAGGCTCGGAAGTAGCTAGCGGGAGTAGCTACACGTCGGCTTAGGTCAGCAGGTTGAGCTT
>URKO01000237.1 GCA_900548415.1 uncultured Porphyromonas sp. | reverse complement strand
GACTCGCCGCTGAGCTTGAGTAGTACTCGTTTGTATTGAGCCATAATGGTCTTATCTCATTGTATCCTCTACAAAGATAGACAAAAAGTGCTTAGCAGTAAAGCGAAGCGGTAAGGCGAGCGCACTTTAGTTGCTCTACAAAGTCAAAACAAGAAGGCGAAAAGAGGCAAACTCACCTAGTGATCAATGGTTTCCTCGGAGGAAACTCCAGTTCCATAGGTATGAAACTCTAGTTTCAACGGGGATGGCACTAAAGTTCCATCAGTTGGAATCAAACTTAAACGCAGATTGAGCCGTTCGCAGATATGGGGAAATTTGCGACTGATACGGACGATCGGTCGACTAACGAAAAAGGGCGGACACATCTGTCCGCCCTTAGTAGGAGTATTGGGTTATGATTTCGTTCGCTAGCCGTTGCTCTGCTGCAGCTGCTGGTCGTGTCGGCGCAGGAGGTAGAGGAGCCAGCCCCCGTAGAGTAGGTGGTAGAGTGCGATGACTAGGTAGTAAGTGGAGACGGTCTCGGCGAAGGGTGCGCGCAAGACGTAGATAAGTAGCACCAGGAGGGCCACTTGCAGGAAGAGGTTGAGCAGTTGGATCTGTAGGTGCGCTCTTTGTCGCCCGATGATGTCGGGGATGACGTTGATGATGGAGGTGAAGAAGAAGACGAGCAGGTAAACGAGCATAGC
Source organism: uncultured Porphyromonas sp. (assembly GCA_900548415.1). Taxonomy (GTDB): domain Bacteria; phylum Bacteroidota; class Bacteroidia; order Bacteroidales; family Porphyromonadaceae; genus Porphyromonas; species Porphyromonas vaginalis. The sequence continues at coordinate 2,171 of URKO01000237.1, read as the reverse complement.
GCGTATGATCTCTGTGCAGGCTGCGTACTCGGGTGCTAAGAGCCAGCGAACTAGATAAGGCATAGCCCACCAAAGGAGTAGGAGCGTGGGGATGCCTGCCACGAGCGTTAGCATGAGCAGCGGGCGGACGAGCGGTCGCCAGGGTGCCTGCGCGTGGTGTGCTACGGAGAGACGGTTGAAGTAGACCTGACTGACGCTATCTGCGATGAGCTGTATGGGACGGCGTGCCAGCATCGTTGCCATAGTGACTAGTCCTATCTCGACGGTGGTGTAGCCTAGCGGCAGCATGAGGATCAGGATTGACCCGAGGAGGGTGGTGATGGCTGCCTGAGGAAGGCTAAAGAGGGGGAAGGCTCTGTACTTGCGAGCCACTTGCCCGAGCTCTCTACGACTGCTTGGTGTCTTGGTTTGTCTGCTGTGTTTGAGGGGTCTCAGGAGTGGAATGATCGCGAGCAATGTCGAGGCTATTTGGGCGCCCCACAAGCTCCAGACGGAGGGGGAGAAGAGTCCGAAGCCCACTTTGAGTCCATTATTGCCCAATCCCTGCACTGCTTTGCTGGTGGCGATGCGCTTGAAGTGACCTAGGCTTAGCGCGTAGTTGCTGAGTGTAGCGCACAGTCCCAAGGTGCAGACGACGGGTGGAATGAGCCAGAGCTTGCCCTGCAGGGTAGCGTAGCGGGTGGTGCCGATCCACGGATCAATGGCTGGGGCGAGAGCAAGTAGAGCGAGCGTCACTAGAGCTGTGATCCAAAGGGTGAGGCGTAGCAAGTGGTCTCGCTCTAAGGGCTCTTGGCAGACGACGATAGCCTGATCGTAGCGTCCCCCCACGGCGATGCTAAGTAGCGTGGCGATGGAGAGGATGAGTGCTAGGTCGCCTAGCGTGTCTGGTGTGTATAGTCTACTGACCCACGGTAAGAGAAGTAGGGCTATAAGCTGTACCCCGACGCTGACAGAGAGGAGTAGACCGCTGTCGGCTAGTATGGAGCGTAGTGATCGGGGCACTTTCACAGCTTTAGTATAGATCGAGGAAGGCTAGGAGCAGGTAGACGGCAGGCACCGCTAGGAGCAGGCTGTCTATGCGGTCGAGTATGCCTCCGTGACCTGGGATGAGCTTGCCCGAATCCTTGACACCTGCCCGACGCTTGAGGCTACTCTCGAAGAGGTCCCCAATGGTACCGAAGACGGCAACCACCGTAGCGATGAGCAGGATGCTCAGCCAGCTTAGCTCTGGGAATAAGAGCAGACGCAGGACGACTGCTGAGAGGAGGACGAGGAGGAGACCTCCGATGGAGCCTTCGACGCTTTTCTTTGGAGAGATGCTGGGTGCCAGTCTCCTTTTGCCCCATCGTGAGCCGACGAGGTATGCGCCTGTATCATTGACCCATATAAAGATGAAGATGGCGAGCAGGAGCAACCCGTTGTACTGTGTCATGGAGGAGAAAGGATCGACCACAAGCGTTAGTCTGATGGTCAGCGCAAGGGGGACGGCTATGTAGAGCTGGCCTATGAGGCTGTTGCCGAGGCTCGGGAGCATAGCCTGATGTGGAAGAAATGTGGAGCGACAGACCACATAGAGCAGGTAGAGCAGGTAAGGGAGGAAGATGCCTATGCCGTGACTGATCGCCATGCCATACTGCGCCGTGGCGTAGAGGAGCCAGACGGCGGCTGCGCAGTCGAGTACGATGCGGAAGATGTAGGGGCGGTTGACGCCGGTGAGTCTGTTGAACTCGATGATCCCTGCCACGGCAAAGACGGAGAGCAAGAGCCACAATCCCCACACCATGGAGAGTAATAGGACTAGCACGATGAGTGCTACGTAGACAGTGCCCGAGATAAGGCGAGTGGTAAAGGTCGACATGGTAGCGTTGTATTCAGTGTTTGTCGTGTGTTAGGTAGAGCTTAATAAGTTAGTCGGACAGAGATGCTCAGCGAGTGAGTATCTCTGTCCGACTTCTAGATAGGACTATTCGTGATCTGTAGGCTCCTCATCCTTTTTTTCATCTGAGGGAGCGGGTGTAGGCTGATCCTCCTCCTCTTTCTCTTCTGAGGACGTGGGTGTAGGCTGCTCCTCATCCTTTTTAATATAGGGCGGGGGAGTGGCACTAGCGAGTCGCTTGGCGCGCGCAGCCTCGTTGAGCGCATCCAGCTCATCCGAGCGAGAGATCCACTGA
>URKO01000236.1 GCA_900548415.1 uncultured Porphyromonas sp. | reverse complement strand
TCAAGTACATCATCGCTGGAGCGGCTCTCGTAGTGCTACTCGTCATCGTTGGTGCATGGATATATATAAGGAGTGAGCGACAGCAGATGCAGAGCGTGCAGAGCGAGTTGGTCGATATGGAGAAGCAACGCATGCAGCAAGAGCTGGACGAGCTGGCAGCGCAGTATCAGCTCCAGTACGAGAAGCTCGCCTCAGCATCGGGCGAGACAAGTCTCTCCTTTGACAATGACGAGCTACTCGCTCAGCTGGAGAGCGAGCAGGAGCGTGTCAAGCAGCTAAGCCAAGAGCTAGCCACCGTCAAGGCATCCAACGCCAAGCGCATCAGTGAGCTAACGGGCGAGATCAATACGCTCCGAGCCTTACTCCGCAGCTACATCGTACAGATCGACTCACTCCATGCAACCAATGAGCGACTCGTAGCCGAGAATCAGCAGGTCAAGGAGGACTACTCACGCATCAGCAGCGAGGCCTCACGACTCTCACAGGAGAAGGCTGCACTATCTGACCAAGTTGCCATAGCAGCCCGCCTAGACCTCTCTGGGCTCTCCGTCTCTCCGCTCAATAGCCGTGGCAAGCGCACCTCACGCATAGACAAAGTGGAGACGCTGGCGGTATCCTTTACGCTCAAAAAGAATGTCACCGCACCCGTCGGCAACAAAGCGATCTACGTACGTATCCTCAACCCCAACGATATGCCGATGAGTGGCTCTGGCGGAGCCTTTAGCTTCGAGGGGCAGACCCTCCAGGCGACAGCCTCCAAGAGCATCGAGTACACAGGCGAGGATACTCCCGTCACCATCTACTATCAGATTACGCAGGCACTCCTCTCAGGGAGCTACCGAGCAGACATTTTTGCCGATGGACATCGCATCGGACACACCACCTTTACCCTATGATGAGAGCTCTATCGACACCCCTACGAGGACTACTCGCACTCGTCCTCAGTTGCACACTCACTGGCTCCCTCTTTGCACAGGCGGAGCCACTCACGCTGTCGCTACACGACTGCATCCGCTACCACCGAGAGAGTCCCGCGCCATCGGCACAGCTAGAGGCACAGCGACAAGCAGCCCACGCCACACGGCTCAAAGCGCAGAGCAACTTCTTCCCGCAAGTATCGCTATCAGGCGGATGGCTCTACACACCAGCCAAGCTTAAGCCCTTCTCCGTCGACATCTCCTCCTGGCTTCCACCCATGCAGATGCCCAACCTACCAGGCGTGCCTTCTCTAGGCGAAGTGCAGTCTTGGCTCGATGACAAGATGAGCCTCGAGCTAGGACACATATTCTACGGCTCCCTCTCGCTACGTCAGCCCATCTTCGCCGGTGGACGCATCTACAATGGGGTACGCCTAGCGCAGATCGGCGAGCAAGCAGCCGAGTACCAGTGGACCATCCAGCAGCGTGGCGAGGAGGAGCAGATCGCCAAGACCTATTGGCAGGCAGTACAGCTACAGGAGCAGCTCAAGGCGATCACGCAGTTCAACGATATGCTAGACAAAACGCTCGCTGATGTCTCAGCCATGAAGGAGCAAGGAGTCGTAGCTGATCGTGAGGTGGTCTCCGTACGGGTCAACCGCAACAACGCCAAGCTCCAGGAGGGCAAGCTACGAGAGGGATTGCAGGCACTGCTCATCCTACTCAAGCATCAGTGCCGTATCCCAGCGGAGCAAGCCATAGAGCTTACTCCCGACTTCACGCTCGCCAGCCAGCAACCGATCGATCCATGCCAACCCAAGCTATACAGCACAGTCAATCCGATGGAGCGTGTCGAACTCAAGGCAGCCAACCTCGCTGTCGAGGCGGAGCAGAGACGCGCTAAGATGGCTCTCGGCGAGATGCTCCCCGAGGTAGGCTTCACGGCACAGCTACTCACCATGTCGCCCAATCCTATGGACGGCTTTAAGAAGCAGTTTGGCACTACTTGGATGGTCGGTGTAGCCGTTCAGATCCCCATCACGGGCATTTACCAAGGTTGGCAGAGTCGCTCTGCCGCACTTGCCAGCCAACAGGTACGTCAGCTAGAGCTACAAGACGCTGAGCGTGCCATCCAGATGCAAAACGAGCAGGCCTCACGGCAACTCACCGAGGCACTCGCCCGCTATGCCGAGACGGAGCAGATCCGCACCGATGCGCAGCTCAACCTCGACCTCTCGACCGAGGGACACAAGGAGGGCGTCGTCACACTCGAGACGCTCTCACTAGCGCAGCGCAACTGGCTCGAGTCGGAGATGCAGTACATCGAGACCTTCGTCGCTGTGCGCCTCGCACAGGTCGCCGTCAACGTCGCCACCGGCCAGCCCCTCGACCTCTAGACTCTAACCTCTCCCGCCCGCACATCAACTCCTCTACGAGCCGACACTCTATGAGTCTATTGACTATGCAATAGGCTTATCACAACTAAGCATCTTCTACAAAGGTCACGGATCGCAGTCCGTGACCTTTTTTTTGCGCTACGTGGAGAGAACAAGCCTAGCGAAGGCGACACGACAGTCTACATGACACTCAAACGACTTTACGAGAGCCTTGCTATTTAGTTACAAATATGTATATTTGCAACAGACATAACCACTAAAAGAATTAACGTATGAAAAAAGCAACGCTCTTACTCTCACTAATCTCCTTATTGTTCGTGACCACTAGTGGGCTGCGCGCAGCAATACCTATCTACGACTTTGACGCAGATGGACTGTTTTACAAGATAACCAATCAGGAGCAGTCTGAAGTCTATGTCACATCAGAGAAGCCCCGTGGAGGCTACACGAATAAGCCCGAGGGCGCTCTCATAATTCCTGAGAAAGTAACCCATGAAAATGTCGAGTACACAGTAAAAGGGATCGCCAACCAAGCCTTCTATATGTGTGATAAAA
>URKO01000235.1 GCA_900548415.1 uncultured Porphyromonas sp. | reverse complement strand
AAGAGACTCTATCTACTCTATATCAGTTTTTTAATCCGCAATCTATCGACAGAAGCAAATCAAAAACATTGACTAGACTCATGATCAGTAAGAGTAACAGCTTTGTCGCCTTCGTGGGGCTCCTCTTTGTAGCCTGTGTCCAACTGGCTGCAGCACCATCACCCCAGCAGAAGACCACACAACCACCAGTAAGACTAGTGTCCCCCACAAGGGCTGCGACATCTCGTGACTCCCTTGTGAGCCGCAACTTGCTAGCAGACGGGTACACTATAGAGACGGCCAGAGATGCCGAGACACGTATATCCAGCGCTGAGATGGAGCGCGCACTCGAGAGAGAGGCTCTCGAATACCCTGCAATAGATCTATATGGCGAAGACTCGTGGACTGACTGGGTAAACCCCTTTGCGGGTAAAAGTAGCCCACGTATCCCCGCTACATATAATATCGACTGCTCGGGCTTCGTCATGCCTCTAGAGGGTACGATGCGTGTCACATCCAATTATGGCTACCGCGCTCGCTATCGTCGCGAGCACAAGGGCATTGACCTAGCACTCCGCACAGGCGATGACGTACGAGCCGCCTTTGATGGCAAGGTACGCATCCGAGGCTACGAGCGTGGTGGCTACGGCAACTACATCGTTATTCGTCACCCCAACGGTCTCGAGACCGTCTATGGGCACATGAGCCGTTGCATCGCCAAGGAGGGACAGATCGTCCGGGCTGGCGAGGTCATCGGCAAGGGCGGTAGCACGGGGCGTAGCACAGGACCACACCTGCACTTTGAGACCCGATTCCTAGGCATCGACATCAACCCCGCTAGGATTATTGACTTCGAGGTAGGAGCACCGCAGAGTGACTACTTCACTTTTGTCGCTCCTAAGGGCTATAAGACCTATGCCTACGAGGATGGAGGCAGTCAGAGCAAGGCTGGAGATGCTAAGTACAAGGCTAAGGCTCAGAAGAGCCGTGCCAAGGTATCGCACTCGCCTCGCATATATCGTGTGAAGAAGGGAGACACGCTCTCGAACATTGCTAAGAAGACGGGGACCTCTGTAAGCCATCTCTGCAAAGCAAACAATATGTCCTCACGAGCTACGCTGCGCCCAGGGCAAGCTCTGAAATACTAGCACACAACTTGAGATCTCTCCCAGGTGTTTTTAATCTAAAAACGGGTGCATCGTCACCCCTCTGATAGAGACAGACATAACTTATGAAGTAACTTAAGAGAGCAAGGTGAGTCTTCGGAAGCACTTTGCTCTCGTCACATTTGATCCGTCCATACCGATGCAACTACGATCCACCACGCTTTACGCCTTACTCTTACTGCTACTCCTACCATTGTCCGGGAGGGCGCAACAAGATATCATAGACACCACGCAAGCTGTGCAGATACTGCAACAAGCCGAGCAGCGTGGAGAGGCTCGCTATGGAGTCTCCGTATGGCGCATCGATGAGGACAAGCCACTACTTGACTACCGTAGCAGAGAGCGGTTTACACCCGCCTCCGTGACCAAGATCTTCTCCTCCGCCACAGCACTCATAGCTCTAGGTGCCGACTATCAGTTTCCCACAGAGATCGGTTATCGTGGGGAGATTACAAAGGATGGCGTACTCAAAGGTGATCTCATCATAGTTGGGCATGGCGACCCCTCGCTCGAGTCGAAGCATTATCCCCGCCGCAAGGGCATCTTCTACGATCAGGTCTACCTAGCACTGCAAAAGGCGGGCATCCACCAGATACAAGGTCGCATCGTCGTCGACGCCTCAGCCTACTGCGACGAGGGCTATCTCGAAGCATGGCCCCGAGAGGACTGGGGCCGGCGCTACGCTCCAGCCCTCTATGGGGTCAACCTCTGCGACAACATTATGCAGGTCGGCATCTCCGCACAGGATGTGGCAAAAGGAGCTGAGGCACCCTCCTACCTTCACCCCTCCACACCAGGTCATGCGTGGCAGATAGACATACAGCTGGTCAAGCGTGGCAATCAACTAGCCATCTCGGCAGATCGCGACTCCCGCACCTCACGTCGTCTCTCGGGTCGCCTAGCTCGAGGTAGCTCTAAGCGACAGGTCATCGCCTGCGACCTGAGCAACCCCGCAATGGCACTGGCACTGCAACTAGCTGAGCATCTACAGCGACGTGGCATAGAGCTCGCCGACTGCCAGAGTGTCGCCTACTATGACAAGTCCGCTCCGACACTCACCACCCTACTAGACATCTACCTAAGCCCGCATCTGAGCGAGCTGATACGCATCTGCAACTATCACAGTGTCAACCTCTATGCTGAGGCTCTCCTCCGTAGCATAGGCAACCGCTTTGGCTCCATGCAACAGGGCGGATGTATCTCAACGACCGAAGCTCTACGACAAGAGATGAACTACTGGCGGGAGACTTGCTCCCTCTCGGCTGACGAGCTGGAGCTCTACGATGGCTCTGGGCTATCCCCCCGTAGCAAGCTCTCGCCCTATGCGCTGACCGCCGCCTTGCGACAAGTCTTCCAGCTACCACTGCCTGTCTCAGATCCATTCATTCTCTCCCTACCTCAAGTGGGCCGTGAGGGCACTGTACGCAATTTGCTCCCAGCATCGCAGCTCACCGCTTACTTCAAGAGCGGCTCCATACGAAGGGTGCAAAACTATGCAGGCTACGTCAGCTATAACGGCCACACCTACTGTGTCTCCATCCTCGCCAACGAGATGCGCCATCGAGGCAACACCCGTCGCACTATGACGCAAGTATTAAAGGCGCTCTTTCCCAACACCCCCGCACCAAAAGCCTCTAACTCTTAGCCGATTCGCCCCGAAAAAGCGGACTCTCCTGAGAACCACCACGTAGGAATTTTCGCTTCCTCCGTAGGAAAGGAAACTTTCCAACGCTGGAA
>URKO01000234.1 GCA_900548415.1 uncultured Porphyromonas sp. | reverse complement strand
ACGGAGGTATGCTCCCTTCAGACCTCACCCTCAGCGCCTTGCGCTTCATCCTTTCTGCAAAGTCTAGACAATCTTGCTAGCAAGATTGTGAGACTGTTGACTTTTGCAACAGTCTCCTTTAGTCTAGTTAGTCTACGAAGGTGAGCTGCTTGTCAGCCCCTACGTCTAGCGTGATAGGCTTCGTGCGCTCTACGGTGCCAGCAAGAAGTGCCTTCGAGAGCTCGTTGAGGACGAGTCGCTGTATGACACGCTTGACAGGACGTGCGCCAAACTCGGGATCGTAGCCACGCTCGGCTAGCAGGTCGATGGCGGCATCGCTGTAGTGGAGCGTTACGCCGTTCTCTTGGAGAGTATGCGCTACCTTGTCGAGCTGTAGACGTACGATCTGAGCGATCTGCGCCTTCGTCAGCGGCGTGAAGACGATGGTCTCGTCGATACGGTTGACAAACTCAGGACGGATCGTCTGCTTGAGTAGCGTCTTGACCTCTTCCTCGGTGCGCTCGATGACCTCTTCGCGGTTCTGCTCGTCGATATGCTCGAAGTTGCGACGGATCAGGTCGGAGCCTAGGTTGCTGGTCATGATGATGATCGTGTTCTTGAAGTTGACCACGTGACCCTTGTTGTCCGTTAATCTACCATCGTCCAGTACTTGGAGGAGTAGGTTGAAGACGTCGGGGTGTGCCTTCTCAATCTCATCAAAGAGTACGACCGAGTAGGGCTTACGCCTGATAGCCTCGGTGAGCTGACCACCCTCGTCGTAACCGACGTAGCCAGGAGGCGCTCCGATGAGTCGAGTCGCGCTAAACTTCTCCTGATACTCGCTCATATCGATACGAGTCATCATGTGCTCATCGTCAAAGAGACACTCAGCCAAAGCTCTGGCCACCTCTGTCTTACCGACACCTGTCGTGCCGAGGAAGATAAAGGAACCGATCGGTCTATTGGGGTCCTGCAAGCCTGCACGACTACGACGCACCGCATCGGCAATGGCGGTGATCGCCTCCTCCTGACCGACGACACGCTTGTGCAGCTCGGCCTCTAGGTTGAGCAACTTGTCGCGCTCGCTCATGAGCATACGACTTACGGGGATGCCGGTCCAGCGAGCTACGATGTCAGCGATGTCTTCGGCTGTCACCTCCTCGGTGATTAGGGCCGTGCCAGAGGCACGCTGCTCGGCTAGCTTCTGATTAATCTGCGCTATCTGATCGTCGATCTCCTTGAGCCTTCCGTAGCGTAGCTCAGCCACACGACCGTAGTCGCCTAGTCGCTCCGCTTTGTCCGCCTCGATAGAGGTTTGCTCACGCTCTACCTTCAGTTGCTGTGCCTCATTGACCAGGTCTTTCTCGCCATGCCACTGAGCGGCCAGCGCATTGCGCTCTTCCTCTAGATCGGCTATCTGCTTAGAGAGAGCCGCCAGCTTAGGCTCGTCGTGCTCACGCTTGATCGCCTCACGCTCTATCTCTAGCTGCTTGATACGACGCTCCAGCTCGTCTAGCTCTTCGGGCATCGAGTCTATCTGGATGCGTAGTCGTGCCGCAGCCTCGTCCACAAGGTCGATCGCCTTGTCGGGGAGGAAGCGGTCTGTGATGTATCGCTCGCTCAGCTGTACAGCCGCTAGGATAGCATCGTCTTGGATACGTACCTTGTGGTGGTTTTCGTACCGCTCCTTCAGACCTCTGAGGATAGAGATACTGCTCATCTCGTCAGGCTCGTCGACCATTACCATCTGGAAGCGGCGCTCGAGCGCCTTGTCCTTCTCAAAGTACTTGCGGTACTCATCGAGGGTGGTGGCACCGATAGCTCGTAGCTCACCACGAGCGAGGGCCGGCTTAAGGATATTTGCCGCGTCCATAGCACCTTGCGAAGCTCCCGCACCGACGAGCGTGTGAATCTCATCGATGAAGAGGATTACCTCACCATTGGAGGCGGTCACCTCGTTGACGACCGACTTGAGACGCTCCTCAAACTCTCCCTGATACTTTGCTCCTGCTATGAGAGCACCCATATCGAGTGAATAGATGAGCTTGTCTTTGAGGTTCTCTGGCACGTCGCCACGTATGACACGGTGCGCCAAGCCCTCGGCGATAGCGGTCTTACCGACACCAGGCTCACCGACGAGGATAGGGTTATTCTTCGTGCGACGAGAGAGGATCTGTAGGACACGACGTATCTCCTCGTCACGACCTATGACCGGGTCTAGCTTGCCCTCACGAGCTCGCTCGCAAAGGTTGATAGCATACTTGCCAAGGGCGTTGTACTGCTGATCACTCGTAGCGGAGTCTACCTTGCGACCCTTGCGAAGCTCACGGATAGCAGCCTCAGCGTCGGCGTAGTTCAAGCCTGCATCTAGGAGTAGCTGACGAGCATCACTAGACACCTTGAGAAGAGCTAGGAGGAGATGCTCTACAGCGATGTATTGGTCACCCATCTCGCTAGCTATCTGCTCCGACTGGGTGAGCACTTGGTTTGTTTGGTTAGAGAGATAAGGCTCTCCACCAGATACGTGAGGCAGACGCTCTAGTTGCTGTGCTACGGCCTGCTCTATCTGGTGCATGTAGGCACCTGCCTTGGTAGCGACATACTCGACGACGTCACGTCCCTCACGTAGCAACGCATCTAGGAGGCATATAGGCTCTAGAGCCTGATGCTCCTGCTGACGCGCTTGGGCGATCATCGTTTGGATCACCCGCTGCGATTTAATGGTGTACTTATCTATGTTCATGTTTTTAAGGTTTGATTCTGACTATCTCAAGCAAGTGATGTACCAATGGATACTATTGCAAAAGTCAACAGACTCAATGGACAAAATGTCACGCACTAGCGTATCGAGCTTATACAAAAGAAGAGAAGGCGAGCATACTTTGCTCACCTCCTCTTACTATTAT
>URKO01000233.1 GCA_900548415.1 uncultured Porphyromonas sp. | reverse complement strand
GGTTCCACCTTTGGAACTTTTTAGTTCCAAGGGAGGAACTTTTCAGTTCCAAGGGAGGAACTTTTGTTTTCCTCCGTAGGAAACTAGCGATTTGCCTTAGGTGCCTTCGTTTTTTCGTACCTTTGACCTGTCAATTAGACTACACGCCTAACAACTATGATGGACTCTATCAAGCAAATCTACAAGATCGGTCACGGGCCGAGCAGTAGTCACACTATAGCTCCTATGCGAGCCTCCGAGATGTTTCTCACTCAAATCAAGAATTTGCCCGTGGATCGCATAGAGGTCACGCTCTATGGTAGCCTCGCTGCTACTGGCAAGGGGCACATGACCGACCAAGCCATACTCTCCGTACTCAATCCCGTTTATCCCACGACGATCCTCTGGGAGCCTCGTGTGGAACTCACGTTTCACCCCAATGGGATGAAGTTTGTCGCTTTTGATAAGGAGGGGCAGGAGATCAAAGAATTCAAAGTCTACAGCATCGGTGGCGGAACGCTCGCCAACGAAACCTTCAACGAGCAGGTCACCACGCCTGTCTACGAACTCTCCACGATGGCCGACATCATGGATCACCTCGACAAGCGCGGGCTCTCCTACTGGGAGTACGTGGAGCGCTGTGAGGGTCCCGACATTTGGGACTACCTCGCTAAGGTATGGGAGGTGATGAAGCAGAGTGTGCATGAGGGCTTGGCTGCCGAAGGTGTACTGCCGGGTGGTCTGCGCCTGCGTCGCAAAGCGGCCGACACACTGGTCAAGTCTCTGAGCTACAAGGATAGCGTCCGGACTCGTGGTATGGTCTACTCATACGCTCTGGCCGTCAGCGAGCAGAATGCTGCCGGTGGACGTGTCGTCACGGCTCCTACCTGCGGTTCGTGCGGTGTGATGCCTGCGGTACTCCTATATCTACAGGAGACGCGTAGCTTCCGTGATGAGCGTATCCTACGCGCCTTAGCTACGGCTGGACTCTTTGCCAATGTGGTGCGTACCAACGCCTCCATCAGTGGTGCTGAGGTGGGCTGTCAGGGCGAGGTGGGTGTCGCTTGCGCGATGGCTGCTGCGGCCGCTAGTCAGCTCTTCGGCGGTACGCTGCACCAGATCGAGTATGCGGCCGAGATGGGCTTGGAGCACCACCTCGGGCTTACCTGCGATCCGGTCTGCGGACTGGTACAGATCCCCTGTATCGAGCGCAATGCCTTTGCCGCTAGCCGTGCGCTGGATGCGAATACCTATGCCAACTTCACCGATGGTCGCCATCGTGTGAGCTTTGATCAGGTGGTCGCAGCGATGCACCAGACGGGCAAGGATCTGCCGAGCCTCTACAAAGAGACGGCTGAAGGTGGCCTCGCCATCCTCCACGAGAAGTATGGTGGCAAGATCCTCATCGAGGACTAAGCTGGCTCACACGCCGATCTGATGAATAAACAGAAGCATGCTGACCAGCGTACCCGTAGTATCTATCGGGTCACGTTGGTGGGTGCTTTGGTCAATGTAGCACTCACGCTCCTCAAGCTCGTCGTGGGCTTCGTGGGGCATAGTGTTGCTTTGATTGCGGATGCGGTACACTCGCTCTCGGACTTCTGTACCGACATCATCGTGACGCTCTTTGTGGGCATTGCGGGCAAGCCGAGAGATACTAAGTATCGCTACGGATATGGCAAGTATGAGTCGATAGCTACGCTGATCATAGCGACCGTGCTGATGGGCATCGGCATCTCTATGTTGCTCAAGAGTGGAGAGGCGATCTATCTCTTTTTTGCCTCTGGGATGGTCCCCAAGAAACCCTCGCTCTGGGCGGCTGTGATAGCTTTTATCTCTGTTCTGTCTAAGGAGTGGCTCTTTCGCTACACCAAGAGTGTCGCTGAGCGGGTGCATAGTAATACGGTGCTGGCCAATGCGTGGCACCATCGCACGGACGCTTACTCCTCTATTGCTGTCCTCGTGGGCGTCTTGGGGGCAGCCTTGCTGGGCAATCAGTGGGCGATCCTCGACCAAGTGGCCTGTGCCGGTGTCAGTCTCTTCATCGTCTGGGCGGGTGCACAGCTTATCTCGACTCCGTGGCGGGAGCTCACCGAGCATAGTCTCTCAGAGGAGGAGCAGCAGACGATCCTAGAGATCATCGAGGCTGAGTACCCGGGGCATCATCCGCACAATCTCAATACCCGTAGCTTAGGCTCTGCCATCGCTATCGAGGTGGACATCTATCTGCCTGACGAGACGCCGGTCATCCTCGCTCACGAGCGAGCGACCCACATAGAGAACAAGCTCAAGGAGCACTACGGCGAGCGAACCCACGTAATAGTCCATGTGGAGCCGATTGCTATGATAAATACAGATCACGAATAGCCAAAAGGCTCTAACTAAAAGTCAATACTCCATTCCCATGAAAGCAACCATTCGGATAGTCAATGCGCACTTCTACTCCTATATAGGAGCTCTCCCCGAGGAGCAGGTGCTGGGCAATAGATACATCGTCAACCTCACGGCTACTTATGATGCGACCAAGGCGGTCGCGAGCGATGATGTCGCTGATGCGGTGAGCTACGCTGATCTCTACGATGTGATAGCGGACAAGGTAGGTCACTCGCGGGATAACCTCCTCGAGTATGTCGCTGGGCAGATACTTACAGAGATACTAGACAAATACCAGTTGGTCGACAGCTGCGAGATAACGATCCAAAAGGCTATCCCGCCCATCGCTGGTGTCATCGAAGCTGCCAGCGTCACGCTCGCCGCTAGTCGTGAAGAGTAACGATTTGTGGGGACGCTCGGCTAGTATCTAGTCGGAGGGCATCCGTTCCCGTTAAAACCACGATGCTGTAACCTTTGATACAACGGACGCCCTCCCGCTAGACACTAGCGTGTGTCCCTACAGATTGAGGTTACAGCGTTT
>URKO01000232.1 GCA_900548415.1 uncultured Porphyromonas sp. | reverse complement strand
GGACTTGCAGTTGTAACTCTTTTTATATACCTTTGTGATGCTGTCTAGGATAGTAGCTCTAGATGTATGAGTTGCGAGACTAGAGATGCATTTGTAACACTTAATATAAACAGATAAAGCAACATGACACACGAACTAATAACGCTCCCCTATGCAAACGACGCACTTGAGCCAGCAATCAGTGCTGAGACGATCCAATATCACCACGGCAAGCACCTCAAGGGCTACGTAGATACACTTAATAAGCTACTCCCCGACTCTGACCTAAAGGATGCCTCTCTAGAGGATATCGTCCGCAAGGCTGAGGGCAAGCTGTACAATCAGGCTGGTCAGGTGATGAACCACAATATGTACTTCCTACAGTTTGCTCCCAATGCGGGTGGTCAGCCCGAGGGCAAGCTCGCTGAGGCTATCAAGCGTGACTTCGGCAGCTTTGAGGAGTTTCAGAAGGCCTTCAACGAAGCCTGCACCTCACTCTTTGGCTCAGGCTGGGCTTGGCTAGCTAGTGACAACCAGGGCAAGCTCTCGATAGAGAAGGAGCCAAACGCTGGCAACCCACTACGCAAGGGTCTCAAGCCCCTGATGTGCTTCGATGTATGGGAGCACGCTTACTACCTAAGCTATCAGAACCGCCGTGCCGACCACGTCAAGGATCTCTGGTCTATCATCGACTGGAAGGAGATCGCTCGTCGCTACGAGGCTTAGTAAGATAACACTCTAGTGGAGAGATCGGGAGCTAGTGCGTACGACCTTTGCAGGTTAGGTGACCAGCTCTCGATCTTTTCCCATTCTAGACAGGAGATCGCGTATCAATCACTTCAACAAGTATAAGACACTATGAGTTTCGTAACACAAGACAAGCTGGTCCTCATCGGCGCTGCCGGTATGATCGGATCAAACATGGCACAGACGGCTGCCATGATGCGTCTCACCCCAAACATCTGCCTATATGACCCCTACGCTAAGGGACTCGAAGGAGTCTGGGAGGAGATGCGTCACTGTGGTTTCGATGGGATCAATCTAACCTTTACCTCTGACATCGCTGAGGCTCTGCAAGGAGCTAAGTATATCGTATCTTCTGGTGGCGCACCTCGCAAGGAGGGTATGACCCGCGAAGATCTTCTCAAGGGGAACTCTGAGATAGCTGCTGAGCTGGGACGCAATATCAAGAAGTATTGCCCCGACGTAAACCACGTGGTCATCATCTTCAACCCCGCAGACATCACGGGTCTAGTCACGCTGATACACTCAGGCCTTAAGCCTTCACAGGTAACCACTCTTGCTGCGCTCGATAGCACACGTCTGCAGAGCGAGCTAGCTAAGCACTTTGGTCTCCAGCAGAGTCAGGTGACGAATACACGCACCTATGGTGGTCACGGAGAGCAGATGGCCGTCTTCGCCAGCACAGCCCGCATCGACGGCAAGCCTCTGACGGAGCTCATCGGCACCGATCGCCTCACGCATGATCAGTGGGCTGCTCTCCAGCAGCGTGTCATCAAGGGCGGTGCAAACATTATCGCACTACGTGGTCGCTCCAGCTTCCAGAGCCCCGCTTACGTCTCCATCGAGATGATTCGCGCAGCTATGGGCGGTGAGCCCTTCCGCTGGCCCGCAGGGTGCTTCGTCAACGACCATCGCTACAAGAATGTGATGATGGCGCGTGAGACGACCATAACTCGTGAGGGCGTAACCTACAAGGAGGTAGAGGGTCTACCCGAAGAGGAGGCAGCTCTAGACAAGAGCTACAAGCATCTAGAGGGTATGCGCGAGCAGATCATCGAGATGGGCGTCATACCTCCCGTTGCCGAGTGGCACACGATCAATCCGAACCTATAAAGTTTCGCAGAGACGGTCTGACAAGACGATAACTCCCCCTTTGGTCTAGGGGTGAGAATAAATAATGAGCGGTCACGTGAAGGCTTAACATCTTCACGTGATCGCTTTTTTCTAAAGAACAGCTAGCAAAAAGCTCTCTTTATCCGCTCTTTTTACTACCTTTGTAGCTACTGTAGCTATGACCGACATCTGGCTCTTCTCAGAGGCTACCTAGGAGAGCTGCTATTCACCCTATACCACACGCCACAAGCACTATGACCACAAGACCTATCCGGCGAGCCCTCATATCAGTCTACCACAAGGAGGGCATCGATCGCATCGCACGTATACTACATGCTGCCGAGGTAGAGATCGTCTCCACAGGAGGTACTCAAGAGTATATCGAGTCACTCGGGATACCCTGTACTCCAGTAGAGGCTCTGACCGCTCTACCCGCTATACTCGGAGGACGTGTCAAGACGCTCCACCCGATGATCTTCGGAGGTATCCTCGCACGGCGAGACAATGCGCATGACGAGGAGCAGGTGGCGCAGTATGCACTTCCTCTGATAGACCTTGTCATTGTGGACCTATACCCCTTTGCTGAGACGGTCGCTAGTGGTGCCAGTGAGGAGGAGATCATTGAGAAGATCGACATAGGTGGCATCTCCCTCATACGTGCTGCGGCAAAGAACTACCGCGATGTACTCATCTGCTCGCATCGTGATCAGTACGATGGGCTCATAGAGCTATTGGAGCGTGACGGATGTACCACGACGCTCCCCGAGCGGAGGAGCTATGCACTGCGCGCTTTTGAGGTGACGGCGACCTACGATAGTGACATCTTCAACTACTTTGACGCAGGTGCTCACACGGCACTCCATCTCTCGGGGCGCAACCCACGAGTCCTACGCTATGGCGAGAACCCTCACCAGATGGGCTTCTACTTTGGCGACTTGGATCACTACTTTGACAAGCTACAGGGCAAAGAGCTATCCTACAACAACCTACAGGATCTAGACGCGGCCGTGCATCTCATACAGGAGTTCGAGGCTCCGACCTTTGCCGTGCTCAAGCATAC
>URKO01000231.1 GCA_900548415.1 uncultured Porphyromonas sp. | reverse complement strand
TCTCAGGCTCAAAGAGTGCTGTCATAGCTTGCGAGATAGCATCTCGGATCTTATCAGACTCGCTCTCTCCATACCCTTCGGCCGTAGCTACTGCTACGAGTTTATTCATATCGGCCGTAGTTAGCTGAATGGTAACTTCCAAAGCATAGCCGACCAATATATTTCTCTTGTCGCCCTCGCCATAGCTTACGACCAGCGTCTTCTGCGCCTGTGCGGGGTTGATCTCGTTAGCGACTATGATGCCTCTCTTAAAGAGCTGCCCAGCGATAAAGTCTCTAGGATTGACAGAGTTAAGGTTAGCTTGAGAGTAGCCACCAAATGCGCCTAACACGCTACCCGTCGGAGCAATGTAGGCATACTGAAATTGAGATAGCGGGAGGTAGGTCTTCACCTGAGGAGCATTCAGTGCACAGCCCGACAGGGAGAGCGTAAGCAGTATGGCTGCGACAACGCCCCATAGCTTGGGTAAGTGAGTTTGTTTCATGTCGAACGAGTCCTTTCTGCAAATATAGACAAAAAGGGAGAGTGTGCAAGGCCGTGGCATGTCTGTGAGCGTGCCGCCAGCAGGTTAGGGCTGTGCGAAGCCGTGGGGAAGTGTCTCCTGGAGGGCGATCTCCTCTGCGGAGAAGTAGCCCCTGTGGTACTTCATTTCAAAAACATCGCTCGCTGGGCAGTAGAGTGCCTCGACGACATCGTAGCGTATCGGCAAGTCGATGCGCATCCGCTGTGCGTAGCGCATGCCACCGAGCATCATCTGATGCGCTTTTGCTGCATTGACGGCGTCTAGTGGACTTGTCGCGGTGTACTCCATACGGCTCTTCACCTCGACGATCAGTAGGTGCCGTCCGTCAGACGCTATGATATCTATCTCGCAGAGCGGATCACGCCAGTTGACCTCGAGGATGCGTATCCGTCGAGAGAGTAGGTAGCGCTGAGCAGCCTTTTCGCCAGCAGCCCCAAGCTCATTAGCGAGAGCCATAAGCCTGATCCCTTACGACTTATGGGCGTTCTGGTAAGTGTCTATGTGCCGCTCTTTCTTCTCGGGGATAATGTCCGCAATGGGCGTCAGCAGGCCCGTCTCCTCGACATCGCCAAACTCATCGTTGATCGCTGTGCCAAAGATGCGAATCTTCGGTGTGAGCGACATGTAAGCGTTAAAGAGCGGGGGAATGTTGATATTGTGCTTGCGGACCTCTGCCTTGAGCGTGCGGTAGTCGCTCTTGAGGTCGTTCTTGACAAAGAGACGATCTATCTCAGCTGGGTCAATATCCACCTCGACCGGTGTCATCGGGACGACCAAGTGATCCTTGTCTCCGAAGTAGATCTCCATAAACTTGAGGATCAGGTTGCGACAATACTTATTGTAAGTCTTGTACATAGTCACCTTGCCAAAGAAGTACTTGATCTCAGGGTAGATGACGGTCAAGGCTCCGAGCCCGTCCCACAGGTTGTCGAGCGTATAGATCGAAGACATTAGCCCCGCCCGTGTCGTCTGAAACTCGTGGCTTACGAATGAGCGTCCCAGCTCGATCGTGTAGGGGAGATAGTCCCGTACGAACTCCTCGCTAAAGCTAAACATGTGCGACGTGGCGAGTGCATCCGTCTGCTCCTGATGGCGTAGTACCGCCTCACCGAGTATGTATCGGTAGCCACCCATGATCTTCTCGAGCTCAGGGTTCCAGACGATGAGCTGTACGTAGCCATCGTCCATCAGGTCGTACTTATCTACATCGCAATCTAGCCCCGTACCACCACCGCCAGCACGAAAGCTCTCCTCGCGCAGACGTCCCACCTCACGCATCGTGTGTGGTGCTTGCGCAGCTCGAAAGGCGTAGATCTCATTGTTACTCTTATTGGTCTTGCGGACGAAGAGCTCTGGTGTCAGCTCCTGTCGGATCAATTGCCGATCTATCGGCGCTATGATGGGTTGCTCTGTAGCACTCATTTGGATAGTTGGTCTTTCAGTTGGTATACTTGCTGCCTGATGCGCTCTACCTGCTCTGGTAAGTCGCTAGGCTTCACCCCCTCGAGCGTCTCATAGGGGATCGGCTCCCCGACCACTACGGTAAAGGAGCTACCCTGTGCAGCAAACATTTCGTGTGGTAGCAATGCCGTGCCGATGTTAAAGCGTATGCCCAGCGCTTTCCTCAGTTGCTCTATACGATAAAACTTCATCGAGTTGCGCCCGTGGAAGAAGAGTGGCACGATGGGACGGCGATATTGTCTTGCTTGCTTGATAAAGCTGGGTCGCCAGAGAGGATCCTGTATCTGCCCTTTGATAAGTCGTGAGCAGAGTCCTGCGGGAAATGTGATCACCGGCAGGTCGCTCTCCAGTGCCTCGTGCATCTTCTGAATAGAAGTGCGCGCCTGTGCGCCATACTTGTTGACCGGAACGAAGATGTTGGCAAGTGGCTTGAGATTAAGTAGGAGATCGTTGACGATGTAGCGGATATCAGTCTGATAGTGACTAGCTATGAGGTGAGTCAGACAGATCCCGTCTAGCCCTCCCAGCGGGTGATTGCTGATAAAGAGTGCGCGAGGATCTGCGGGCAGATGCTCGGCACCGATGAGCGTCAGGTCAATGCGAAACTCCTGAATCAGGGCATCCATAAAGTCTACCCCCTCCAGGTGTCCGTAGCGACGTAGCACATCGTTGATCTCACGCTGGTGTATCAAGCGCGCCACACCATTGGTCACGAAAGCGGGCAACGGCTTCTTGCGTCGTCGATTGAGGATAGCGGCTATGTCGACCTGCTGTGGATGAAAGCTCTCTTCAGGCATAGATTGCATAAGATTTACTGCAAATGTACGACTAATGGCGCACATAGCGATTACAAAGGTGTTACTATGCAGGGGTAATTCACCGCAACTCGTTTTTACCGTGAGGCATTAGGGGAGG
>URKO01000230.1 GCA_900548415.1 uncultured Porphyromonas sp. | reverse complement strand
GAGTAGTCGTCGGGTGGTTACCTTGCGACTATCGGTAGCTTGATAGGTGGACATATTGACTTAGATATTAAGTAGATAGACTGAGCGAAAGGTTACTCCCACTCAATCGTTGCGGGTGGCTTTGACGACACATCGTAGCAGACGCGATTGACGCCACGCACCTTGTTTATGATTTCGTTAGAGACCTCTGCGAGGAAGTCGTACGGCAGCCGAGCCCAGTCAGCACTCATAGCATCGACACTCGTCACGGCACGTAGTGCCACCGTGTACTCGTAGGTGCGCTCGTCACCCATGACGCCCACGCTCTGCACCGGCAGTAGGATAGCCCCAGCTTGCCACACCTCGTCGTAGAGGTTGTACTTGCGGAGCATGTCGGTGTATATCTTGTCAGCCTGCTGGAGGATAGCCACCTTCTCAGGAGTCACCTCACCTAGCACACGAATGCCCAGACCAGGCCCTGGGAAGGGATGACGAAAGATCATGTGTCGTGGCATAGCGAGTGCCAAGCCAACACGACGCACCTCATCCTTAAAGAGATGCTTAAGCGGCTCCACCAGCTTCAGGTGCATGCGCTCAGGCAGTCCGCCCACGTTGTGGTGGCTCTTGATCACCTTGCCCGTGATGTTGATAGACTCGATGATGTCTGGGTAAATAGTTCCCTGCCCCAGCCAACGAGCCTGCGGAAGCTTCTTAGCCTCAGCCTCAAAGACCTCGATGAAGTCCCGGCCGATCACCTTACGCTTAGCCTCTGGATCACGAACGCCTGCTAGGTCTCCGAGGAACTTCGCACTCGCGTCGACCTTGATACAGCCCAGACCGAGAGCCTTGTAATCAGCCAAGATCTGCTCCGCCTCACCCTGTCGCATCAGCCCGTGATCCACAAAGATGCAGGTGAGCTGATCTCCGATAGCACGATGTAGGAGGACCGCTGCGACCGAACTGTCCACACCTCCACTGAGCGCCATGATGACCTGCTCGTCACCTACCTGCGCCCGAATCGAGGCGATGCTGCTCTCGATGAAAGACTCAGACGACCACTCGCCCTTGATGCCACAGAGCGTGACGAAGTTGTCGAGGAGCTTCGTACCCTCCTCACTATGATGTATCTCTGGGTGAAACTGTACACCCCACGTCTCCTCACCCTCTATCCTATAGGCGGCATACTGCACCGAGGGAGTCGAGGCAATCACCTTAAAGCCCTCGGGAAGACGTGTGATC
Organism: uncultured Porphyromonas sp.; assembly: GCA_900548415.1. GTDB lineage: Bacteria > Bacteroidota > Bacteroidia > Bacteroidales > Porphyromonadaceae > Porphyromonas > Porphyromonas vaginalis. The sequence goes on along the minus strand of URKO01000230.1, from coordinate 1,682 downwards.
GTGTCCCCGTGCGACATCCAGACCGTGTGCTGTGGCGAGAGTCCCGCGAGCAGCGGGTCGTCCTTGTCCACCAGTTGCAGCGTAGAGGCTCCGTACTCACGAGTATTGGAGTTCTCCACAGAGCCTCCGCTCTGATGCACCATCAACTGCGCTCCATAGCAGATACCCAAGATCGGTAACCGTCCACGGATAGCTGCTATGTCTGCGGTAAAAGCCTCCTCAGCATAGACCGAGTATGGGCTTCCCGAGAGGATGATGCCTCGGACGCCCGTCAGGTCTGTCGGAATCTTGTTGTAGGGGACTATCTCGCAGTAAGTGTTGAGGTCTCTCAGACGACGACCTATGAGCTGTGTAGTCTGCGACCCAAAGTCTGCGATAATTATTTTGTCCGGCATAGGTTGATTTCTATTTCGGTGTTAATACTTTGTACTAGAAGTGCTATACGTTGAAGCGGAAGTGCATGATGTCGCCGTCCTGCACGACGTAGTCCTTGCCCTCGACCGCCATACGGCCAGCCTCCTTGACAGCCGTTTCGGAGCCGTAGTGCACGTAGTCCTCATACTTGATCACCTCAGCACGTATGAAGCCACGCTCGAAGTCGGTGTGTATGATGCCCGCACACTGAGGAGCCTTGCTTCCCTTGACAAAAGTCCAGGCACGGCACTCATCAGCACCAGCCGTAAAGAAGGTCTCGAGGTTGAGCAACTTGTAGGCGGCACGGATCAAGCGGTTGACACCCGTCTCCTCTAGCCCTAGCTCCTGTAGGAAGAGCTGACGCTCCTCATACTCTTCCAGCTCTGCTATCTCGCTCTCGATATGCGCCGATACGACTAGTAGCTCCGCATCCTCGTGAGCGATAGCCTGACGAACGGCCTCCACATAAGCGTTGCCCGTGGCGGCACTCGCCTCGTCGACATTACAGACGTAGAGGACAGGCTTAGCCGTTAGGAGGAAAAGGTCTCGCAGCGCCTGCTCCTCGTCTTTATTTTCCGGCGTCACCGAGCGAGCGTTAAGCCCTTGCAACAGCGCCTCCTCGATACGCTTGAGGAGTGCCACTCGGATCTTCGCCTGCTTGTCGCCACCCGTCTGAGCCTGTCGCTCGGATTTCTTGAGCTGCGTCTGCACCGTCTCTAGATCCTTGAGCTGTAGCTCCGTGTCGATGATCTCCTTGTCTCGCACTGGATCTACGGAGCCGTCGACATGCGTGATGTTGTCATCGTCAAAGCAGCGCAGCAAGTGTATGATCGCATCAGTCTCGCGGATGTTGGAGAGGAACTTATTGCCCAGCCCCTCGCCTTGGCTAGCACCTTTGACCAGTCCTGCTATGTCGACAATCTCTACCGTGGCAGGCACCGTCCGCTTAGGATGCTCCATCTCGACCAACTTGTTGAGACGCTCATCTGGCACGGTGATGACCCCGACGTTGGGTTCGATCGTGCAGAAGGGGAAGTTGGCCGACTGCGCCTTAGCGTTCGACAAGCAGTTAAACAAAGTGGACTTACCGACGTTGGGTAGTCCTACGATACCGCACTGTAGCGACATATATTATAGGGATAAGTATACAACGTGACGAAGCCTCGCTCTCATGTCAGCTCGGCTCTCCTGCAAAGGTACTAATTATCTTGCTGTCGGAGGGTTTAGAAGTTAGAGGTTAGAAGTTAAAGATTAGACTCTAGAAGCAC
>URKO01000229.1 GCA_900548415.1 uncultured Porphyromonas sp. | reverse complement strand
TTGCGACCGATTTCTTAGCCATTGTACTTAGTTCTTATTTTGTTAGTTGGAAGGGGAGAGATGATTACTTAATCTCACGGTGTAGCGTGTAGCGCTTGAGTATCGGATTGTACTTCTTGAGCTCTAGACGCTGTGTGGTATTCTTTCTATTCTTTGTCGTGACGTAGCGAGAGGTGCCTGGCATGCCACTCTCTTTGTGCTCTGTGCACTCGAGTATTACCTGTACTCGATCGCCTTTACCTTTCTTAGCCATAGTAAATGAGTGTGATTAAGGAGTGAGTGGTTTACTTGCTCTTGATGCTTAGGTAGCCCGCATCGCTAGCACGGCGCAGAGCCTCGTTGAGTCCTACGCGGTTGATGAGCCTGAGCCCAGCTGCTGAGACCTTGAGGGAGATCCAGCGATCCTCCTCGGGCCAGTAAAACTTCTTGCGGAAGAGGTTAACGTCAAAGGTGCGCTTCGTGCGACGCTTTGAGTGGGATACATTGTTGCCCACCATAGCCTTCTTACCGGTGATCTGACATATCTTAGACATGACGGTGTGGTATTTCTTTTATACTTCTACGATGTTTCTGAGATCGACACAGCCCCATCCATTAGCATCATCATGGTGTGGGTCTGCAATCAGACTGCAAAGTAACGCAATTATTTTGACAAAAGCAAATGCTCGTTGCTCAGGCTTTGGCAATTGGCGTCGCACTAAAGGGCTGAGAAGCTGCTCTAATAAAGCTATTGGAGCTATTGGCTACGGGATGTGTAAGCGTTGTGTTGATGCTCTAGATGAGACCTAGAGAGTTACTACGTAGCAAAATTGTATTACATTTGCTCCCTGGATAAAAACATCGCAATGATTATGACCCAACGCTTTTTCTCCTTCCTCGCCTTAGCACTGATCCTAAGTGTGAGTACACTATGGGCTAAGCCACGCACAGAGCAGCAGGCTCGACTCATAGCTGAGCAATATACCACACAGCACCTGAGCCGTAGCGAACTAGCTGCTTTACGCTCAGCAACCACGCCTTTGCTGACTCTTGTGTCCGCTCCAACGGCTGACGCTGGTGGCGTGCCTGTACGTCGCCAGATGACGGCTCCAGTCGTGCAGACGCTAGCCTCCGCCTATTACGTATATAATATAGGTAGCGATCGAGGCTATGTGATGATCTCGGGCGATGATCTACTGCCTGAGGTGATCGCTTATGCTGACGAGGGCGCTTTTATTCCAGACGAGGAGCAACCAGAGCATATCGCATCGTTTCTCGCCCAGGTGCGTGCAGCTCTGCACGCCTTGGTAGAGCGTGGCAAGCCCGTAGTGATGCCACGCACCTCACAGCTACGCCCTGAGGGGGTGCCTCCGCTACTTGGCGATATTCAATGGGGGCAGGGTTACCCCTTCAATACGCTTTGTCCCGATAAGAACGGTCGCTCTGTGGTGGGTTGCGTTGCGACAGCACTCGCACAGATCATCCGCTACCACCAGTGGCCTAATCAGGGCGAGGGCATCTGCTCCTATACCGAGCGGGATGGTACCAACCATCGTGTAGACTTCTCACAGACTTCCTACAACTGGGCAAAAATGCCTAAACGTCCTAATCCGCGGTATGAGCCACAAGATGTGACCGATGCGCTCTCTACGCTATGCTATCATGTAGGAGTCATCTCAGAGATGCAGTATAGCCCTGAGGGGAGTGGTGCCTTCTCTCAGTATCCCAAAGAGGGTCTGCAGAAGTACTTTAAGTACAAGAAGAATATCCAGCTGCTCAGTCGTATGAATTACAAGATTGCGGACTGGATGGACATCATCGCCAAGGAGCTCAACGAGGGGCGCCCCGTCTACTACGCTGGAGCCAGTAGCACGGTCGGTCACGCCTTCGTCTGCGATGGCTATAAGCAGGACGGCTACTTCCATATCAATCTCGGATGGAACGGCATGGCCGATAACTACTTCCTCCTCTATGCGATCAATCCTGATGCGCTAGGTACTGGTGGCGGATCTTCTTACGATGGGTACAATGACTATCAGGAGATCATGGTCGGTATAGAGCCAGACCGTGATGGCTCCTCTAAGCGCACCGTCAGTGAGGATGTATCGGCCATCTCCCTAGAGGTGTCGTGTGAGGACAATGCAACGATCGAGCTCCGAAACGTGGTCCTCGAGCTAACCTCAGCAGTGAGGTACAAGACGAAGTTTTGTCTCTCCATAACGCCTGCAAAGGAGGGCGCAGAGACTTACTACGGGGCTGCTAGTGATGAGCAAGAGCTAGAGTTTCAGGGCTCTTATGACTACTCTCAAAAGAATATATCCAAGATTCCCTCCGTTAACCTACCTGACCTGGGACTCCCTACACGGAGTGCGAGCTACGTCGTGACCCTTGCTTACGCAGGCAATGACGGCAAGATGATCCCTGTACGGCACTGCAACGGAGGTATCTCCGAGGTGCTCGTCACCTTTGATGCTGAGGGCAAGGCTAGCTATCCATTGCCAAACTTGGAGCCACAGCTTGCTTTGACAGATGTTATAGATCCTAACTTGCGAGGCTATAGCAAGAGCTCTCTCGCGCTTGCTATCGACAACCTTAGCAAAGAGGAGTACTACTCCACATGGACCTGCTACTTTGAGGATATGAAGGGCGATCTTACCCCTATCGGCTCCCTCTCAGCTCTGATGAACCCGCAGGAGCGGCAGCAGTTGCCACTAGAGATCTCCAAGTTGCCTCTTCCCGCTGGCACTAAGGGCAATATCATCCTCAAGGGGACCTATCTAAATGTCGACGGCTCTGAAAGTGGCTACTCTTTACGCTCTCCGAAGCGTCTAGAGGTACTCCCAGCCAAAGACCCCGTCTACAAGGCATCCTCTCTCAAGTGTGTCGCTAGGCGATCCATGATGGCGGCTATCGAGTATCTCCCTGGG
>URKO01000228.1 GCA_900548415.1 uncultured Porphyromonas sp. | reverse complement strand
TGGTGTCATCGAAGCTGCCAGCGTCACGCTCGCAGCTAGTCGTGATGATTACGAGTAAAGGGTTACTTCTTTTGATCCTCTAGTCGACTCTGCAGGGCATACATCTCGTCGCGTAGACGCGCTGCCTCGACGAAGTTGAGTTCTTTGGCAGCAGCGTACATCTGTTTGCGTACCTGCTCGATTAAGTCTGGGAGCTTGTCCTGAGTGAGGTACTCAGCGACAGGTGAGGCGACAGCTATCTCTTCCTCGACATAAGCTTCGGCTTGTGCCGAGGTTTTTGTTGTTACATAGCCCTCCTGCGAGAGCGCATTCGTTCGCTTGCTCACCACCTGCGTCGGGGTGATATTGTGCGCCTCGTTGTAGGCTATCTGCTTAGCACGGCGGCGGTTGGTCTCGTCAATGGTCGCCTGCATGCTGTCGGTGATACTATCTGCATAGAAGATAACCAGTCCATGCACGTTGCGGGCGGCACGTCCAGCCGTCTGGGTGAGCGATCGATGCGAGCGGAGGAAGCCCTCCTTGTCCGCATCAAGGATTGCTACGAGCGACACCTCGGGGAAGTCCAACCCCTCACGAAGCAAGTTGACCCCGACCAAGACGTCGTAAGCACCCTCTCGCAGGCTGTCCATAATCTGGATACGCTCTAGCGTGTCCACGTCGCTGTGTATGTAGGCGCACTTGATGCCCGCTCGTATGAGGTAGTCGCTCAGCTCCTCCGCCATGCGCTTCGTCAGGGTCGTGACGAGCGTCCGCTCGTTGCGCTCCGTGCGTATGACGATCTCCTCCATCAGGTCGTCCACCTGATGCTCCGTGGGGCGGATCTCGATGGGCGGGTCTAGTAGTCCCGTAGGACGTATCACCTGCTCGACCACCACGCCCTCGCTCATGTTGAGCTCGTAGTCAGCTGGCGTGGCACTAACGTAGATCACTTGGTTGGTCAGATTGACAAACTCCTCAAACTCCAGGGGCCTATTGTCCAAAGCCGCTGGTAGACGAAATCCATACTCCACCAAGGTGGTCTTGCGCGCCTTGTCTCCGCCATACATGGCGCGTATCTGCGGTATAGATACGTGGCTCTCGTCAATGACTAGGAGATAGTCATCGGGGAAGTAGTCCATCAAGCAGAAGGGTCGCTCGCCCGGCTTACGACCGTCGAAGTAACGCGAATAGTTTTCAATGCCCGAGCAGTAGCCCACTGCCTTGATCATCTCCAGATCGTAGGAGACCCGCTCGTAGAGTCGCTTCGCCTCAAAGAGATGCCCCTCGCGCTCCAGCTCTGCTGTGCGGTCGGCCAGATCCTTCTTGATCTCCACCATAGCACGCTGCGTCTGCTCCTCGGTCGTCACAAAGAGATTGGCAGGGTAGATGCGTAGGCTATCCAGTGTTCCCTGGCTCTCAGCCGAGATAGGGTCGATGATGGTGATTCGATCGATCTCGTCATCCCACAGCTCGATGCGGTAAGCAACCCCCTCGAAAGACTCGATGGCGGGAAAGATGTCGATCGTATCCCCCTTGACCCGAAAGGAGCCACTCACGAAGTCCGCCTTGTTATTGACATAGTAAGACTCCGCGAGGCGTCGCATCAGCACGTCCCGCTCGATCTGCATGCCCACCTCCAGCTTGATGATCTTATTCTCGAAGTCATTCGGATTGGCCATACCGTAGATGCAGGATACCGAGGCGACCACAATTACATCGCGACGACCCGAGAGGAGCGAGGCGGTAGCACGTAGTCGCAGCTTGTCTAGCTCCGCATTGATTGCCATGTCCTTCTCTATATAAGTATCCGTATTGATCAGATAAGCCTCTGGCTGGTAGTAGTCGTAGTAGGAGACGAAGTACTCTACCGCATTGTTGGGGAAGAAAGCCTTAAACTCGCTGTACAGCTGCGCTGCCAACGTCTTGTTGTGGCTGATGACCAGCGTCGGGCGGTCCACCTGCTGGATCACATTGGCGATCGTAAAGGTCTTGCCCGAGCCCGTCACACCGAGGAGCGTCTGATGAGGCAACCCATCACGCACTCCCTGCGAGAGCTGAGCAATAGCCTCCGGTTGGTCGCCCGTCGGCTTATACTTTGAGGTTAGTTGGAAGGACATGGCACCTACTTGGTTCTACTGCTGTCCGTGCTTCTGCTTGTTCTCTAGGTACTTACTATCGAGTGCCCAGGTGAGTCGTGGCTCTAGTGCGATGGCCTTGCGATACCACGTCTCAGCCTGCGTCTGCTCCCCGACACCTACGTAGCACTCGGCAATCTGGATCAGGAGACTCAAGTAAAGCCACGACCCCTTGCTCTTGCCCTGCGAAACCATCGCACGCTCAGCACGAAGAAAGTAGTCGATAGCTCCCCGCTTAGCATCTCCCTTGAAGAAAGCTGGTGCGAAGTACTGTGCATTGCCTCGCTGGATCAGGCCGATAGCGTTTTGCTGGTCCATCTTGATCGAGCGATTCATCAGACTAATGCTCTTATTGCCCACCAGCGGAGCACGTAGCCACGATATGCCGATACGGTAAGTGTAGTAAGCCGATAGGTAGGCGGTCATCTCGGCGGTCTTATAGTCACACTCTAGGAGGTAGTCCACGTGCGCTTTATAGCGCTTGAGGTACTGCTCCGCCTCATTGTTTCTGTCGCGCAGGATGCACTCAGCGATGTAGCCGTACTCATACTCGACCAGCTCGGCAATACGTGCATAGCTCTTGTTAGGCTCAGCGTGCATACGGTCTACGACCCGCTTCCAGCTGTTGATGTCACGCTTTACATACGCCTCGTAGACCTGCTGTCGGTCTGCCGTCTGTGCCCAGCTACTTCCCGCTCCCAAGAGGAGCACGAAGAGCAAAAGTCCCAATATCTGTCTCTGTTTCATACGATCTCTGTTTGTCTAGTTATCAACGAAAACTATCCCACAGTGCAGGATAGTTGG